>CBDUOH010000010.1:0-40025 GCA_965368815.1 uncultured Acidimicrobiia bacterium | reverse complement strand
TTGCTGCAGTTTGGTTCACATGTGCGAGCTTGGTGGGTGGGTAGCCTGATTCCTCCCTGTCGTGCTTTGTTGTTGCGTACGCTTGTCCACAGGAATCCTCAGCCAGAGGGAGGGCACCGCTGACGACGTGTTCGCTCGGCGACTGGCTGTGTTGTTGCTGGATGTCGTAGTGGATTGTCGGTGGGTTGGTTTGGCGCAACCCTGGGGTTCGTTTCGCGAGAGAGCACAGTTGGGAAGGCAGGCATGGGTATCGGACGGGTGGCGGTAACAGGCGGTAGCGGAAAGGCGGGCATGGCAGTGGTCCTTGACCTCGAAGCCCACGGCTTTGAGGTCCTGAACTTCGATATCGCTGCATCGAGCAATCCTGACACCTCCACGTTGATGGTCGATCTCACCGACCTCGGGCAAACCCTCGATGCGCTTTCCGGATTCGATGCCATTGTCCACCTGGCTGCCATACCTGGGCACAACAGGGTCACCGATGGGGAGACCTTCCGTATCAATACGATGTCCACGTACAACGTGTTCAGTGCCGCTGCACGACACGGCGTGGAGCGGGTTGTGTGGGCTTCGTCCGAGACGTTGATCGGGTCGCCGTTCATCCGGGAGCAACCGAGGTACGCACCCATCGACGAGGATCATCCCCGCCTTCCCGAGTCCCACTACGCGCTGTCCAAGCTCGTCGGTGAAGAAATCGCAAAGCAATTCAGTCGCTGGACAGGCATTCCGTTCACTGCGCTGCGTATGTCCAGCATCACGACCGAGTCGGGGTACGACCGCTTCCCATCGTGGTGGGACGACCCAACAATCCGTGCGCGGAACATGTGGGGCTATGTCGATGCCCGGGATGTCGCGCTCGCTGTTCGATGCTCACTAGCTGACACAACTCGGGGTGCAGAAGCGTTCCTCATTGCAGCATCTGACACCTGCATGACCCGTTCCAGCAGCGATCTTCTGGCTGAGGTGTACCCGACCGTTCCCATCACTCGTTCCATAGACGGTCACGGAACGCTCCTGGCAATCGACAAAGCCCGGACCATGCTTGGGTATCAACCCCAGCACTCATGGCGTGACTACATCGAAGAGCGATGATACCGACGGACGCGTACCGCCACATGTGACGAACCAAAGCTGTCTCGTGCGAGTGTCCGCCGCACCACCCTCACACAGAGCGCTTGCTGCTGTGCGGTTCACATTTCGAGCCTGGAAAGGCGGTAACCGACACGAGATGGCGACGGCGTAGGTCCCAGCAGCAAACCGTCGTCAGGCGGTCGCTTGCCGACAGGTCTGGCGCTGGGTGCCGAGTCCTTCGATCGTCAGTTCCATGACGTCGCCGTCGCGGAGGTACGCCGAGTCGTCCAACCCGAGGGCGACCCCGTGGGGTGTGCCCGTATTGATCACATCGCCCGGCTCGAGGACCATGAACTGGCTCAGGTACCACACGATGTGACCCACCGAGAAGATCATCTGCTTCGTGTTGGATGACTGACGTTGTTCCCCGTTGACCGAGAGTGTGAGATCGAGGGTTTGTGGATCACCGGCTTCATCCGGGGTCACGATGTACGGTCCAAGGGGATTGAACGTCTCGGCTGATTTGCCCTTCACCCACTGTCCACCACGCTCGATCTGGTACTCGCGTTCTGACACGTCGTTGGACGTGGCATATCCGGCGATCGCATCGAGCGCGGCAGCCTCATCGGGCAGGTAGCGACATGTCTTGCCGATGATGATCGCCAGTTCGACCTCGTAGTCGGTCTTCACCGAGCCCGGAGGAATGAGCACATCGTCGTTCGGGCCGACGATCGTGTTGTTGGCCTTCATGAACACGACAGGTTCGGTCGGTGTTTCTGCGCCGGCCTCTTTCACATGGTCGGCGTAGTTCAACCCGATGCAGACAACCTTGTTCGGGCGGGCCAGGGGAGCTCCGAATCGCACGCCGGCGATCGAGTCAGCCGAGACCTCGTCTGCATGACCGCCTTCGATCGTCTGACGTACGAAATCACTCCCGCGATGCAGCCAGAAATCGGTGTCGTAATCGCCAACCGCCTCGGAGAGGTCGTACGTGCGGCCGTTGAGCGTGGCCATCGGCCGTTCGTCGCCTGGTGTGCCTGATCGAAATAGCTTCACGAGTCCGTTCCCTTCCTGCCGCGATGAACCGCGTTGCCTTGCCCACGAGCCGGTGTGGGGCGGCTGATTGTCGGGTCACACCATACGCCTGACCCGGTAGTCCGGAATCGTGCATGTGACCACCAGGATTCGCATGGCCGGGTCGGGCCTACAATCGCGGGACGGTGACTGCTCGGTTTTTCGCCGGGCTCGTTTCCGACAATTCGCTATCTGCACCGTTTGGGGGATGTTTCGATGGGCTTGAGAAGCAAGGGATGGTTTTCGGGCGACGGCCTCAACCCGGTGATTCATCGCGCATGGATGCGGAGCCAGGGCCATTCGAGTGCGATGTTCGATGGTCGCCCGGTTGTGGGAATCGCCAACAGCTGGGCTGAGACCACGCCGTGCAATGCACATCTGCGCGATATTGCCGAGCATGTGAAGCGTGGCGTCCTTCGCGCCGGAGGTTTCCCGCTCGAATTCCCGGTGATGTCCCTCGGTGAAGTCCTGATGAAGCCGACGACCATGCTGTACCGGAACCTTGTTGCGATGGAGCTTGAGGAATCCATCCGTTCGCTGCCGTTCGATTCCGTTGTGACACTTTCGGGATGCGACAAGACCACCGTTGCGATGCTGCTCGGTGTCGCAAGCGTGGACGTTCCTGCGATCGTCCTGACCGGGGGACCGATGCTCAAGGGCATCAGCGGCACCAAGGAGATCGCGGGCGCAACGGGCCTGTGGGAAGCCGACCGCGCTCGCCGCGCAGGCGAGCTCGATGATGCCGGCTGGGAAGAAGTCGAGCATTGCCTCGCTCGTTCCCCCGGACACTGCGGGGTGATGGGTACTGCTTCGACCATGGCGTCGATGGTCGAAGGTCTTGGGATGACGTTGCCGGGTGCAGCTGCGATCCCGGCCGTTGACGCCCGCCGACGGGTCATTGCTGAGGCGGCAGGCGTTCGTGCGGTGGAGATGGCGGGAACCGATCTCACACCACAGAAGATCCTCACCGAAGGAGCGTTCCACAATGCGATTGCGCTCCTGCACGCCATCGGTGGCAGCACCAATGCAGTCATCCACCTCACCGCCCTCGCACGCCGCGTCGGCGTGGATCTGGATCTCGAGGTCTTCGATCGTCTGTCACGAACCACACCGTTGATCGCGAACGTGACGCCGACAGGCGAATACCAGATGGAGGACTTCTTCTACGCGGGTGGGATACCGGCCGTGCTCCACGAGCTGCTCCCGTTGCTCGATCAGGACGCGATCGATGTCACGGGCAACACCGTCGTCAGTTCCGCGGCGACCGCCGTCGTGCAGAATCGGGACGTGATCCGGTCCGCCGATGATCCGCTTGATAGCGAGGGCGGTCTTGCCGTCCTGTTCGGGAACTTGTGTCCCGATGGTGCCGTGATCAAGCACGGAGCTGCATCGCCCCATCTTCTCCAGCACACCGGGAAGGCAGTGGTCTTTGAGGACCGGCGTCATCTTGAGGCCATGATCGATGATCCCGACCTCGACGTCGATGCGGACTCAGTGCTCGTTCTCAAGCGTGGTGGTCCCATCGGTGGGCCCGGCATGCCCGAGTGGGGCATGCTGCCCATCCCGAAGAAACTCGGCGAGGCAGGAATCGACGACATGGTCCGGATCTCGGATGCCCGGATGAGTGGTACGTCAGAGGGAGCGTGTGTGCTGCACATCGCCCCTGAAGCCGCTGTCGGCGGGCCGCTCGCTGTTGTGGAGAACGGCGACATGATCCGACTCGATGTCCCGGCCCGAACCCTTGAACTTCTCGTCGATGAAGCGACGATCGCAGAGCGATTGGCGGCTTGGTCACCTTCCGAACCCGCCTTCACTCGCGGGTACGGCAAGCTCTACCTCGACAACGTGAGTCAGGCCAACGAGGGCGCCGATTTTGCGTTCATGGCCGGTGGTACACCGGTCAACGATCCTGCGTACAACCCTGAGACGTACTGACCCCGGTCAGTAGCCGAGCTCGGGGTCGACGACACCAAGGAGCGGTTCGCCCCGAAGATACCGCTCGACATTCGTGCGGATGAGGGGTGAGAGCTGCACCGCATCCCAAGCGTCCGGGTTCGCGATGTGGGGCGTGATCAGGATCTCATCGATGCCCCATATCGGGTGGTCGTCGGGGAGTGGTTCGGGGTCGGTGACGTCCAGAGCAGCACCGGCGATCTCGCCGCTCCGCACCGCTTCGACCAGGGCGTCCGTGTCGACCAGGCTGCCTCGGGCGATGTTGATCAGGTAGGCGGTTGGCTTCATCGCTGCGAATTCGGGTGTGCCGATGAGCTGTGCCGTCTCGGGCGTTGCTGGTGCGGCGATCACCACGAAGTCTGCCTGTGCCAATATCTCCTCATGACGATCCGGAGTCACCGTCATCGTTGCGCCTTCGACGGGTTTCCCGGATCGTGTCGAGGCAAGGACTTCGACGTCGAACGGTTCGAGCAGCGTGATCAGTGCTTCACCGATGCGCCCACAGCCGATGATCGCGACCGATGATCCACGGAGTTGCCCCACGTCGGGAACCGACCACGACTTGCGGCGACTCAGTTGGAAGATGCGACGGGCACAGGCAAGGAGGAACGCAAGGGTGTGCTCCGCGACGGTGCCGGCATACGCCGGTCCTGCATTGGTCGTGATGTGATCGCCCTCGAGCAGTCCTCGTTTGGCATATGACTCGACTCCGGCTGATGGAAGCTGGAGCCATTCAATCCCGTCATGGAATCCGGAAGCGAGATTGTCTGCCCCTCCACCGGTCCATATCACTGCAGAAGCGGTCGCCATGTCCGTCGTCGGTGTGCCGCCACCGGCCTCAACTGCGGCCCAGATCCGGGGTGACTCCGAGGCTCCGACGTAGATCGCCCGCGTGTCAGTGGTAGTCGGTGTGTTCATGCCCGCCATCCTATAACTCGGACTGACCGACCCGAATCCCTCGCAGGTCGATCACAAGGTGGACCGAACGGTTTCTTCAATCGCTGCCGACCTGGTGGTTGCCGGATTGCTGGCACGTTGGGCATGGGCATCCGGTCAGCCTGCATTGTGAGCATCTGCAAAGGCTCGCCAAAGAGTCGCGTAGGTTCCTCCGGAACCCACCAGTTCGAGGTGTGGGCCCTCTTCGACGATGCGCCCATGATCGAGCACGACGATACGGTCTGCGTCCACGACGGTTTGCAGCCGATGGGCAATGACCAGTGTTGTTCGTGTGTCCGCAGCGCGTTCCATCGCCGCTTGGACTCGTGTCTCGGAACTCAGGTCGAGGTTGGCGGTTGCCTCGTCGAGAATGAGTAGCCCAGGGTCGAGGAGTAGCGCTCTGGCGAGACAGATCAACTGACGTTCGCCCATCGAAAGCGAGCGGCCCTGACGACCCGCATGGGTTGCGTATCCCTCGGGAAGCCGAAGAATCGTCTCGTGGACACCGACGAGGCGAGCCACTTCTTCCACCTCGGCATCAGTGGCGTCTGGTTTCCCGTATGCAATGTTGGCGCGGACTGACATCGCGAACAGCATCGGTTCTTGCGGCACGTAGCCCACCCCGCGACGGTGCTGAGCCGGGTCGATGGATACCAGAGGAATACCGTCGACGGTAACCGATCCGGTGGTTGGTTGATAGAAATCCATCACCAGTTTTGCGAGGCTCGATTTTCCCGCTCCGCTCTCGCCAACGATCGCGATGGTTTCACCCTCGTCCACCCGCAACGAAATGCCGTCGAGAGCGTTGGTATCGAATCCCGGGTAGGAAAACACGACATCATCAAATGCAACCTGACGCGGCCCGCCGGGCTTGGCGACGGAACCGGCGAACTCCGGCTCGGGTTCCTCGTTGAGCAGGTCGTGGATCTTCTGCAGCGACACCCGGGCTGCAGTCCACTGATCGAGCTGTTCCGAGAGCTCCTGCATGGGGCGGAAGAGATATCCGATGTACAGCAGGAATGCCACGATCAGTCCGGTGGATATCTCGCCGTCGTCGATCCGGATTGCTCCCACACCAAGAACGACCAAGGATGCGAACGAGGCGAGGAACTGAACCGCGGGGAAGTAGGCGGCCGCGAGCCGTGAACTGCGAAGTCGCGCCCTGCGGTAGTCGCTCGAGCACATGGCGAGTCGATTGACCATCGCTTCTTCTTGGACGTGGATCTGGGTGGTTCCCACGCCTTCGATGCCGTCTCCGAGCTCGGAATAGAGTCGGGAGAGAGCCGCTCTCGTCACGACGTGGGCTCTTTTCGCCTTGGCGCGGAACACGGCGGTCATGATTGTCAAAGGGATGAATGTCGTGAACACGGCCAGTGCTAGCTGCCAATCGAGGATGAGCAGCACGACGACGACACCCAGGGCTGTGACCATGCTGACGGCTGTTCCCACCAAGCCCTGTTGGAACAGGGTGGCGAGGGCTTCGACATCGGCCGTCATCCTCGCAATGATCCGACCCGTTATCGCTCGGTCGAAGAACCCGAGTGGCAGACGCATGAGGTGACGAAACAACCGCACCCGCAGGACGTAGAGCATCCGTTCGGCGGTCCGAGACGTGTAGGCCGACGTGAGCCAAGAAGCGGCCCACGCCACCACAACGGTTGCCAAGAGCCAGAACGTCGTTGTCGCAAGGCTTCGAAGAGATCCTGCGATGATGCCATTGTCCATTGCAAGGCCAACGAGCGCTGGACCGACGAGCGCTAGTGCGGCCGACAAGGTGACAAGGACCAGGCCCAAGGCGAGTGGTCCCATGAAGGGCATGACAAGACTCCGCATCCCGAACTCGCCGGTGAATCGTCGACGGGCAAGGTTGGAATCCGGTTCGCCCATGAGGCTGGGGAGACGTTCGACGGCCGACATCAACGTCGGGGTTGCGATGGCATGCGGCGCCAACGTTCGTTTGCGGTGGGAAAGGTCCGGAGCCGTCGGTATATCGGGCATCTCGGGTATCGCGGATTGGCCGGCAAGATCGTCCGAGTCGCTGGCACCCCAGATCGAGCGGAACGTGGCGGACTCCTCGAGGAGGGACTCGGTCGTTCCGGAGGCGACCACGCGACCGCGATCCATGACGACAATCCGATCAACCAGCCGCAGCGTCGAACGTCTGTGGGCGATCACGACTGTTGTCCGGTCACGGCTCAGGCGCTCGAGCTGGTCGAACACTCTCGTCTCCGTCCGGGCATCGATGGCAGACGTGGCGTCGTCGAGCACCAGTACCGAGGGATCAGCGATCACTGCCCTCGCGAGTGTCAGTCGTTGTCGCTGCCCGCCGGAGAGGGTGAGTCCGCGTTCACCGAGAACCGTGTCGAACCCATCGGGTAGTTCGTTGATGAAGTCTGCGATTCCCGCAATCTCCGCTGCACGTTCGACATCCGCCAGTGTCGCCGTGCGGCTGCCGAACGCGATGTTCTCCCGAACGCTCGAGGAGAACAGGAACGGTTCATCGATCACACCGCCGATCTCGCGGCGAAGCTTGCCGAGCTCAAGATGCGAGATGTCGGTGCCGTCGAGACTGATGAATCCGGAGTCGACGTCGTAGACGCGGACGAGCAACTTTGCCACAGTCGACTTGCCTGAGCCCGATGGTCCGACGATCGCAACCCGCTCGCCAGGTTCGATTCGGAGGGAGCATCGATCGAGGACCGGGTGGTCGTTGTCATAGCCGAAGGTGACATCGTGGAGCTCGACGGCTCCCGATGTAGCAGCTGCGTTGGCCATGGCGGAATCAGTGTCGAGGGATGGATCCTCGTCGAGGAATGATGCGATTCTCTCTGCCCCTGCCCTTGCCTGTTCCCTGTTGGTGAGGAATACCGATATGGATCGAACGGGGCGAAGCATTTGACCGACAAAGCTTGTGAAGGCGATGAACGTCCCAATGGTCATCGACCCCTCGACGACGAGCCAGCCCCCGATACCAACGACGAGCACTTGCGCCAATGCAGGTAGCGCTTCGAGGGTTGCCCCGTAGAAGGCGCCGAGTCGGGTGGTCCGAAGCCGTGAGCGGAACAGCTCACGAACCTGCTTTTCATACCTCGCGGACTCCCTATCTGCGGTACCGAACGCCTTGATGACGCGAACGCCACCGACTGCTTCGGCCACCACAGTTGTCGTGTCGGCTATCACCCTTTGGTCGTACCAGGCTGCGGGGAACAGCCGTGATCGCATGCGCCAGGCGACAAACAGGAAACCGGGTACGCAGGCACCGATGACCAGTGCGAGAGGTACCGACAGAAGCACCATTGCGGTGAGGGCCGTCGCGAGGAACACGAGGTGCCCGAGCACCAGGTGGACTTTGCCGAGTACCCCCTGAAGAAGCGTTATGTCAGCAGTCGCCCGGGAGAAGACATCGCCGGACTGATAGTTGGCGCGAACCCGTTCATCGAGATCGAGAAGGTGGCGATATACCGCTGTGCGGAGGCCATCTTGCACACCGAGGCTGAAACGGGGCCCCAGATATCGCCGGAGGCCCGTCGCCACGAACAAACCGAGACCCACAGCAAGGAGCACGCTGAGCCACGGAATCAACTCCCTCGTTCCCCCAACGATCACATCGTCGATGATGATTTTCTCGACGATGGGAACGCTGGAGGTCAGGAGACCACCGACGATGGAAACGATGACGGCTCCGACCAGCGATGCGCGATTCTCGCGCACCACTGCCATGATCGTTGCGTTGCCGTGACTTCGCTCCTTGCCGATCCGCCTTCTTGGGGTCCCTTGTCGAATCAACTGCGACCCCCTGCAACCTTCGTCCAGAGGCGACTCGGTCGCACTCGCGGTGGGGCGGCCGGAACAAACCAGGGTGGAGATATGGGATCCACTGTCGAGGTTCGGGTTCGTGCGGTCATGGGTCGGTTTCTTGTGGGGGTGCTGGCCCAGCGGGGCTGTGTTCGTTAGACTAACTAATCAAATTCGCTCCGGCCCGCATTCGGGACAGGTGACGTGTGGAGATCTCGACAGCAGCTGCTCGGGCCGCCGCCCAACTCGGGCGGACGGTGAATCTGGCTCTCAACAAATCGGAACTCTCCCCAGCGGGTTATCGCATGCTTGCGTATCTGGTGACGGGGGATACGGCTGCGAAGGTGTTGGCCGTCAAGCTTTCGATCAGCCGCCCGACCGTCACAGCGACACTTGATTGGCTCGAGCCTCGTGGCTATGTCGTGCGATTGCCAAGCGAGGTGGACCGTCGGCGTGTCGAGATCTCGATAACGCAAAAGGGTCTGGACGCCCTCGCTGAGGCTGACCGTCTCATCATTGCTCGACTTCGGGCAGTGGCGGAGTCGATTCCGTCTGATCAGATCGGGACCATCGTCGCGAGTCTTGAGACTCTCGGCGCGGCGCTCAACGTGTTCCGTGAACGGAACCTTCCGCGGAGCGAGGCAGCGGGCGAAAACTCCTCGTGAAACTCTTGAGACGCGGCAGCGGCGGGAATCGCGTCGGAAAATCGCTGTCGAACCCGAACTTCCGTCGCTATCTCGTCGGTCAATGGCTGTCGATGATGGGTATGTGGATGGAATCGACCGCTGCGGCTTGGTTCATTTTCGAGCTCACCGGTAGCCCGCTGGCGCTCGGGTACTACTCGGCGGTCAGCCTTGGTCCCGTGCTCGTGCTCGGTGCGTACGGGGGGTTGCTGGTCGACCGTTTTCCCAGGATTCGTCTCATGTATATCACGCAGTCGCTGCTCATGCTTGGAGCCGCTTCATTTGCCGTGATCAGTCTGGTGCCAAATGTTTCCCTGTGGTTGGTGTACGGAATCGGGTTGCTGAAGGGCTGTGTCACCGCTGTCGACAACCCGCTCCGGCGCGCGTTTGTTCGGGAGCTTGTCAGCGATGACGAACTCCCCAACGCGATCGCGCTCAACTCGACGGCGGCAACGGTGGCTCGGACGGCTGGGCCAGCAATCGGCGGTCT
The DNA here is from genome assembly GCA_965368815.1 of uncultured Acidimicrobiia bacterium. Lineage (GTDB taxonomy): Bacteria > Actinomycetota > Acidimicrobiia > Spongiisociales > UBA5794 > UBA5794. The sequence goes on along the minus strand of CBDUOH010000010.1, from coordinate 30,023 downwards.
CCTGATCGCCGTCCTCGGCGTCACTTGGAACTTCGGCCTGAACTCGCTGAGCTATGGCGCGTTGATTGTCACGGTCCTCCTCGTAGATCGATCACAACTGCGCGACACGCCACCGACTCCGCGAGGTAAGCGGCAGGTTCGGGCCGGTCTCTCCTACGCCCTGGGCAACGACCGGCTCTGGACGATCCTCGCAATAGCGACCGTCGTCGGGACCTTTGCGTGGAACTACGGTGTGTTGATGCCCGTATACGCGACCGTGACGTTTGAAGGTGGTGCGGCCATGTACGGGATCTTGCTGGGAACGGTGGGAGCCGGTGCATTCGTGGGAGCGGTGTCCTCTGCACGGAGAGCGGTCCAGGGGCAGATGCAAATGATCAAGACGGTCGGACTCGTGTCTGTGACACTCGTGTTCACCGCAGCTGCTCCGAACATCACGTTTGCAATGGTTGCGCTGTTCGCCCTCGGTGCGACCGGCACGACCGTGATCATCGCTGCTCAGACCAATCTTCAGCTCAGGGTCGAGGACCATATGATCGGCCGCATACTCGCCCTGTACAGCATTGCCTTCATCGGCACGAAACCGGTCGGGGGTCTCGTCGGTGGGTGGTTGATGGAGGTGTCCGGGCCGCGGCTCGCGTTCGCAGCGAGTGGGTTGCTTGTTGCAGCAGTTGCCGTGTGGCTCAGTGTCCATGAGCGCCGTGCGCAACGGCGCGCAGCTGGGGCAGCGATGCCTTCGACCAGCGGGTTTGCGTGAATGGCGTGCCCCAGCGGGAAGCAATACAATATATGAAGCCAAGGAGTGTCGTGGAACCCACTGAACGATCGCGATTGACGATGAAATTGTCGGGCTGGTTGGCCTCGACGTCGTCGTCGGACCTGCCGGACAACGTCCGCCATCAAGTTCGTCGAATCCTCATCGACTACCTGGCTGCTGCATTTGCCGGAGCGCATTCGGAGGCGGCTTCAGCGGTCCGCACATATGTTTCGCGCTCCGATCGCGACCGCTCGGCAACCGTGATCGGTACGGACCTGAGATTCAGTTCGGCAGGCGCTGCCGTCGTGAACGGAACAGCTGCTCATGCCCTGGATCTTGACGATGGGTACACACCCGGGGCGTGCCACCCTGGCGCACCGATCGTGTCGGGCATATTGGCGGTCGCCGAGCGAGAGAACAGTTCGGCCGATGAGGTCACCCGCGCCGTCGCTCTCGGATATGAAGTGGCGGTGCGCATCGCGGGGGCGAGTCATCCGGCACAACGCCGCCGTGGGTTCCACAACACGGCACTTGTCGGAACGTTCGGTTCAGCGGTAGGTGTGGCAACACTCCAGGGCGCTGATGCCACCCAGCTGGCCGGCGCGTTCGGGACCGCGGCATCTCATGCCGGGGGCCTGCTCTCGTTTCTCGACGAAGGTTCCGATATCAAGCGGTATCACGCCGGAAAGGCTGCCCGTGATGGTGTCGTGAGTGCTGAGCTTGCGATGATCGGGCTGTTGGGTCCGTCGAATGTGCTCGAAGGCGACCACGGGTACTTCCACGCATTCACCGGTGGTGAATTCGATGCAGATCACCTGATGGGCGACCTTGGTCAAACCTGGAGGATGCTCCAGACATACAACAAGCCGTATCCGTGTTGTCGACACGTCCACGGTGCCATCGACGCAGCATTGAGGATCCGCGAAGCCGACGGGTTCGACGCGGAGCGGATCGAGTCGGTACTGGTCGACACCTTTGCCATAGCGGCGAGCCATGACCGCAAGGACATCATGAACACGATGGACGCTCAGATGAGTCTCCCATACTCCGTCGCAGCGGCCTTGGCGGTCGGGGAGGTTTCCATGGAGCATTTCGAAGCAGATGCCAGGGCCGACGCCCGCATCAAGAGAATCACTGCGGCGACCGACGTCCGAATCGACGACGGTTATACGCGCTCATATCCGAACAACAGACCCGCACGGGTGACGATCCGCTCGGCTGGTCGCGACTTCGTCGAGGAGGTTCTCCAACCATACGGCGAGCCAGCCAATCCGATGTCCGACGCCGATCTCGATAGGAAGTTCCACGAGTTCGTTGACCCCGTGGTCGGTCCCGGCCAGGCAGCGCAGTTGTCATCGGCAGTCTGGGACTTCGGCGGAGATGGTGACTTGTGGGATCTTCTGAGCGTGAGCTCCAAGTGATCACTGGGAATCATCGACGGCACTGTGCGGGTACCCCGGCATCGGGCGTCGCGGTGCCCGCAGAGGAAGGGACCCGCCCGTGACCGGACAGAACCTGAACGTCGATCGCGTTGTTGCACTCGAGACTTTCCGGCTGCGGGGACACCCGAATCTTCTGATCGTTCAGGTCAGGACGGCTGCTGGTTTCGTCGGTACCGGCGACACCTTCTATGCTCCTGGCGCCGTTGACTCTTTTGTGCATGAAGTCATGGCACAGCGCTTGTTGGGATCCGACCCGTCGGCGATCGCCAAGCACTGGGATGACACGGCGACAAGGCAGTTCGCTCGCTGGGGTGGGTTTGGTGCGGAACTCCGGGCTCTTTCGGCCATCGACGTCGCCCTATGGGACATTCGGGGCCAAGCGCTCGGTGTACCGATCTACCAGCTCCTCGGCGGACTTGCCCACGAAAGCCTCCCGACGTACAACACATGCGCCGGCCCCGGCTACGGAAGGGGTCCTTCCGACGGCGAAGGCCCACAGGGGCAGTGGGATGATCTGTGGGCTCAGCGCAACGCACCCGGTGATCTTGCGAGATCGCTGCTTGCCGAGGGCATCTCCGCTATGAAGATCTGGCCGTTTGACGACATCGCGAAAGCGAACGGTGGCAGGTCGATTTCAGAAACGGAGATGCGAACAGCGATTGAACCGATCGAAGCGATCCGTGACGCTGTCGGACTCGAGATCGACATCATGATCGAAGGTCACGGGCTCTGGGACCTCGCCACGGCGAAGAAGATTGCTGCCGCCACGGAACCGTATCGGCTGGCGTGGCTCGAAGATCTTGTGATCGGGTCCGACATCGAGGCGGTTGGCGAGCTCACCGCCTCGACTACGACACCCGTCATCGCCAGTGAAATGATCGGGACGAGGGGCCAGTATCGCCAGCTGTTGGAGAACCGTGCAGCCGATCTTGTGATGGTCGACCCGACCTGGGTCGGGGGCATCACAGAGACCCGGAAGATCGTCGATTTGGCCGAATCATTCGATCGGTCGGTCGCGATGCATGACTGCACCGGTCCGTTCACACTACTGGCCGGGCTCCACGTTGGGCTTGCGTCGCGCAATGTGATCTACCAGGAGAGCGTGCGCGCGTATCTGCGAACCTGGTATGCCGATCTCACCGATGGCTCGATCAAAGTGATCGATGGACGCATCCTTCCTCCGGTGCGATCAGGAATCGGCCTCGGTCTCTCCGAGACCGTTGCGAACGACCCAAACACGATTTCGAGGAAGTCGGCGATCTGATCGGATCCGGACTCGAGTGAAAGGCAGGCCATTGGAACTCGCTGTGCAAGTGACAGGGTCCTACGACCACGTGCTGGCGATAGCGCAGATCGCCGAGGCGCATGGATTCGTCGCAGTCGCCCTTGCGGACCACTATCTGAACGGTTCGGACGAAGTCGACTATGCCCAACCGGTGTATGACTCCCTCGTGCAGGCAGCCGCCCTCGGACGTGACACCGCGCGAATGGAGATCGTGATGCTGGTCAGTCCGATCACCTTTCGGCACCCAGCCGTTTATGCGAAATCCATGACGACCATCGACGAACTGTCCGGTGGGCGATTCTCGCTTGGTCTCGGCACGGGATGGCACGAGGATGAGCACGAATACTTCGGTATCCGCTACCCGACCCGTGGGGATCGATTCGACATGCTCGAAGAAGCTCTCGGGTATCTCGATGCGTACATCCACGAACCAACCCGTGGATTCAAAGGTCAGCACTACCAGCTCATGGGCTTTGACCTCCAACCTCGAGCGAGGACGGACATGCGCCTCGTCGTCGGGGGAACGGGACCGGTACGAACGCCTGCCCTTGCTGGGCGATACGCAGGTGAATTCAATGTGGCGGTCCACGATCCGGATGTGGTCGCCGATCGCTTGGCCACCATGCGTCGCGCCGCCGATGCCGCGGGACGCGATCCGGATGCCATCAGGTTCAGCACCGCCTATCGAATGATCGGAGGCGACAGTGCGTCAGAGATCGACGAGTTCTTGGCCGAGTGGGGTTCGCCCCGCGGTCGGTCTGTACCCGAGATGCGCGAGTACATCGGAGATCGGATTCCGATGCTCACGTGGGATGAGCATCTCGAACGTCTTGAAGATCTGGGGAAACTGGGTTTCCAACGCGCGTATGTGAAGGTCGTCGTCAAGAGCGAACGGGCGTTCGCAGCAGCTGCCCGACAACTTTCCCCGTTGCTGCGACACTGACAACGAGAGGCGGGCGGTCATGGCTGATGTACTCATCTACGGAACGAGGGGGATGGGTCGCGACACCCTGTCGTGGATGCGTGATGCCGGGACTGCGGATTCAGTGGTCGGGTTCATCACCCACAATCCCGATGAGATCGGTGGGGAAGAGGTTGGTCTTCCCATCGTGGGGGGTATCGACTACCCGATTCTGAACCCAGGCGTGAAAGTCGTGCCCGCGGCAGGCAATACGCCCAAGCGGGTCGCTGCACTCAGATTCTTGCAGGACCACGGGGTTGAACTCGTCACCGTGATCCACCCCACGGTTGTCCTCGGAGCAGGATCGACCGTCGGGCCAGGATCGATCCTGTGTCCCGGTGCGGTCGTATGCACCGACGTCAGGATCGGATGGGGTGTCATCGTCAACTACGGTGCGCTGATCGGTCATGACTGCGTGATCGACGATGGCGCGTTCATCGCTCCGGGTGCGAATCTGGCGGGGACGGTCCGCGTTGGCACCGGAGCCCACGTCGGTCTCGGGGCGTCGGTCGTCCAGAAACTCTCGGTCGGAGCGCGTGCCATGGTCGGCGCAGGCGCTGTCGTCGTGAGGGACGTCGCTCCCGACACGACCGTCGTCGGAGTTCCGGCTGCGGCGATCCTGGGCAAGTTCGGTCTTCCGCCCGCGGAACCCATCACGCTGCGTTGACTCGAGGGTCGCAGGCTTGACGGCCGCCGGGTTTCCCGAAACGACGTACCGGCCGGTTTGATGCGTTCCCGGTGAGTATTGCATCGGGTACACCGACCGTGGCAGCGATGTCGTGCTGCCGGCCGGCCGGTCTCTCAAGGCGAACTCTTTGACAAGCAGATGTCATGTTATGTATTCTATTTTATCTTTCAAATCTGCGATGCAGGTTGGAGGGTGGAGAGCTGACATCGACGGGCTGAAGCGGCCCATCACGAGGAGACGGAACATGACACGGAGAAGCAGCCTGTGAACAAGAAACAACGATTGCGCCTGAGCGCGCGCTGGGCGGTGCTCGCCCTGGCACTTGCGATGGTCGCTTCCGCCTGTGGAGGCAGCTCGTCCGACGAGACGACCACGACCGCAGTCGGTGGAACCGAGACGACCACGACCGCAGGCGGCGGTGGATCCGATACGACCACGACGGCCGCAACAGCGGAGAAGACGACGCTGACGGTCGCTGTGCCGACGGAACACCTGACCATGGACCCGCAGCACCACCGCAACCGACTGACACAGATCATGTCCCGCAAGGTGCACGACAACCTTGTCTACATCGACCCGACGGAGTCCGAACCGACGTATGTCTGGAAGCTCGCCACCGGGGCCGAGGAAGTCGACGACCTCACGTGGGATGTCTACTTGCGCGAAGGCATCACGTTCACCGACGGCTACCCGTTCAACAGCGAATCGGTCCTCTATACGTACGAGCGATTGTTCGATCCCGAGTTGAACTCGCCGCGCGCGACGATGGGGTCACAGTCCTTGATCACCGAAGTTGAGGCTATCGACGACTACACCGTGCGGTTCCATCTCTCGGAATCGATCGAAGCCAACTCGCAGGGGTTCCCTGTCGCACTTGGTATCTATTCACAGGAAATGCTCCGCCCCGGGTACTACGACGGAGTCACCCTTGAGCAAGCAGCCACGATGCCCACCCTCGGGACGGGCCCGTGGAAGTTCGTCGAGTGGGAGCAGGGTCAATTCATCCGTTTCGAGGCGAACAAGGACTATTGGGACGGCCCACCGGCCGTCGACGAGCTGATATTCCGGTTCATTCCTGAGGCTTCGACTCGTGCCGCTGAGCTGATCTCCGGAAACGTCGACTTGGTCTACCCGGTCGATGCCGACACGATGACAGCGCTGGCAGGCCAACCCGGTATCGAGGTCCAATCGACGCCGGGCAACTCGATGACGATGCTCCAGATGTCCGTGCAGGAGGGTCGCCAGTTCGCAGATCTCGATCTGCGTCTTGGGCTCAACGCTGCCATCGACCGCGAGCTCATCGTCGAGAATCTGTTCCGCGGTCTCGCCACCGTGGAGAATCAGATGTCTCCGAGGCCGGCGGACCTTGAGGACGAGAACGAATCCGGCTACAACCCGGACTGGGAGGGCTACCAGTACGACCCGGAACTTGCGAGGCAGCTCCTTGCTCCGGTGACCGATCCGGTCCTGCTGTATTCAGCGACCAACAACCTGCTCCAAGCCGAAGTGGTGGCCGAGCAACTGCGACAGGTCGGATTGGATGTCGAGGTGATACCCGTCGACCCAGCGGCGATGAGTGCATCGATCGACGCGGGCGAATATGACATCTGGATCCAGGCGTACGGTGGTCTCGACAACATCGGCAACAACTGGGACACGCACTTCTCGTGTGCGACCAATGATGCCGGCATCGTGAGGACGGGCTACTGCAACCCGGACCAAGACGCTCGGATGCAAGCCGCTCTCGCGCTTGATGATCAGAGCGAGGTCTATCGGACCATCGGTCAGGAGCTCAACGAGAATCCGCCGTGGGTTCCGTTGTGGACGCTCAACGAGATCGCGGCGTACCGTGATTACGTCAAGGGTTACGTCATCTCCGGAAACGGACAGATGAACCTCTGGACCGTGACGCTCGACAAGTAGACGGTCGATTGGCGGCCCATCCGTGGAGCACATGCCTACGGATGGGCCGCCTTTCTTCGCACGCCCCGGCGTGGTTCCCACCGAGACCTGGCCCCGTCAACGAGCGATCGGCGCTTTGACAATGCCTCAACATATAGTCTATATTCTGGCCATGAACGCACCCTGTCAGGCACGATTTCGACGCGTCAGGAGTGCTGTGCAACACCGGGCTGGATTCCTGGTCCTATGCGGGCGGGTCTGATGGAAGCGCCTTTGACAGCGACCGAACGGCTCGCAGATTCGCCACCTTCCCTCCTTGAGGTGCGTGATCTGCGGGTCCGTTTCGGTCCTGTCGCTGCCGTTTCGTCCATTTCGTTCGACGTGCGGCGCGGCGAGGTCTTCGGCGTCGTCGGCGAATCAGGGGCTGGAAAATCAGCCACGGCGAAGGCGGTCGTCGGCCTCCTCCCCCAGACGGCACGAGTCGAGGGAAGCGTCCGGTTCGAAGGCAAGGAACTCGTCGGGGCCGACTCGTCAGTTCTCCGCGCCACGAGAGGGGCTGGAATCGGCTACGTGTTCCAGGATGCGCTGACCGCCCTCGACCCGGTCGTGCGTATCGGCGATCAACTCGTCGAGGCGCTCCGAGTTCATCGCGATATCCCCAACAAGGAGGCTCTTGGCATCGCTGAGAACCTGCTCGCCGAGGTCCAGATCAAGGATCCGGCCCGTGCTCTGAAGTCATATCCCCACCAGCTATCGGGGGGAATGCGGCAACGAGTCGTCATCGCCGCGGCTTTGATCTCGGATCCGAAACTGATCATTGCCGATGAGATCACGTCAGCGCTTGATGTGACGGTTCAACGACGAGTCCTCGATCTGCTCATCGGGGTGTGCGCAGACCGGGGTGCCGCAGTGATGCTCATCACCCACGACCTGGGCGTGGTGGCCCAGACCTGCGACAGGGTGGCCGTGCTGTATGGCGGTCTCGTTGTCGAGCAGGCCGATGTCTTTGAGCTCTTCGATGCTCCACGACATCCGTACACAAAAGCTCTCCTCGAGTCGATGCCCCGGATCGGCGAGAACGTTCCGTTCGTGCCGATTCCCGGTTCGTCGATCCAAGTCGTCGGCCAGCTCACGAGTTGTCCATTCGCAGCGCGATGCGCGTACGTCAGTGACGAATGCTGGTCATCCGTACCGCCGGTCGAGGTCGACGGGCTGCGCGACTACCGGTGCTTCCATGCTCTCAAGGGGGGCTCGTGACCCTCGCGTCCAATTCCGAGCCGACCCGAGACGTCGGGCACGCGTCGACCGAGGCCGTACCCGCTCTCGAAGTGGTGAACCTGGTCAAGAGCTTCAAAGTCGGGTCTGAGTCGTTCGCGACGTCCGAGCGGGTCAAGGCGGTTGACGATGTCTCGTTCCGGATTGCATCGGGCACAACAATGGGACTCGTTGGTGAGTCAGGCTCGGGGAAATCGACAGTGGCACGGCTCATTTGTCGGCTGATCAAGCCAGATTCTGGGCAGGTGCTCGTCGACGGGGTCGACGTCATCAACGACAAACGCGTGCCGAAGGGGTATGCCCGTCGAGTCCAGATCGTATTCCAGGATCCGACAGCCTCTCTCAACCCGAGGTGGAAAGTCAGGCGACTCATCGGTGAAGGCATTCGGGTCCATAATCTCCGTCCTCGCGCTGGAATCGCTGCGCGCGTTGCCGAACTCGTCGAATTGGTCGGACTGCCGGCTCACTCGCTTGAGCGCTACCCGCACGAATTTTCCGGGGGGCAGCGGCAACGCATCGCAATTGCCCGGGCACTTGCCGTCGAGCCAGAGGTGCTTGTCCTCGATGAACCGGTGTCGGCCCTCGACGTCTCGATCCAGGCGCAGGTCCTCGTGCTCCTCCAGCGTCTCCAAGCCGAGTTCGGCATGACCTACCTCCTGATCGCGCATGATCTCGCTGTCGTGGAGCGGTTCTGCGACTCGGTCGCGGTCATGAGAACTGGTGAGATCGTCGAGTCGGGAGATCCTTCGATCATCCACTCGAATCCACAGCATCCCTACACCCGGTCGTTGGTTGAGGCGCATCCGATCCCGGATCCGCGTCAGCGTCAGTTCAGACCCGTGGTTGCCGCCGGGGAGGACGATCCAGAGTGATACTCCGAGATGCGCAATTGTTCCGATTCACACCGGCGACTCGGACATCCGGCCGGCCAAAGCGAAAGGTGGCGGCTGAATGACCAAGTTCATCCTCAAGCGGCTGCTCCACACCGTGATCGTCCTGCTGGGCGTGTCGGTCATGGTGTTCTTCCTCATCCGCTACCTGCCGGGTGACCCACTCGACGTGCTGTTCACCGGCGGCGACGATGAGACAACCGCACAGGCAATCGCCGAAGGCCGTTCGCGTTTTGCCGAGGGTATCGGGTTGGTCGGGAGCCTTCCCCAACAGTATCTGCGATTCCTCGGTGAGGTGGCGCAAGGGGATCTCGGGACATCCATCTTCCGAAATGTGCCGGTGAGGACCCTGATAGCGGCGACGCTTCCCATCACTTTCCAGTTGGCTCTTGCCGGGCAGGTGGTGAACATCCTCCTGTCGATCCCATTGGCGGTCATCGGCGCGCTGAAACAGAACAGCATCTGGGACCGGGGAGGCACGGCGGTCGCGCTCATCGGCACCGCCATGCCGAACTTCTGGCAAGGGATCATGCTGATCCTGATCTTCGCCGTGTGGTGGCCGATTCTGCCGGTGTCGGGGGTGATGGACCTCGACATCGTGCTGCGTGAGATCACCGGGGTCCCGATTGTCGACGCGGTCATCACGGCGAACTGGCCCGCTTTCTGGTCGATCACCCGGCATCTCGTGCTGCCCGCGATCACACTCGGAGCGTCGGCCAGCCTCGTGAGAATTCTTCGATCGAGCCTGTTGGAGGTCAAGCACCAGGACTTCATGGACGCCTACCGTGCGAGGGGCCTCAGGGAACGATCCGTCACGAGACACATGCTCCACAATGCGCTGCCGACGACTGTCGTCATCTTCGGTATCCGACTCGGAGCCATCATCAGCGGCTCGGTCGTCATTGAAACCGTCTTTGCCTACCAGGGGATGGGGTGGTTGCTGATCAACGGGATCAATCAACGTGACTATCCCCTGGTCCAAGGCATCGTGCTGACATTCACCGTGGCGACCGTGTTCGCCAACCTTCTGGCCGACCTGGTGCATGGCTGGCTGGATCCTCGAGTCAAGGTGGAGACAAAGGTATGAGCGACACCAACGATCTGGCCCGGCTGTCCGACATCGAAGGTGGAGCGGGGATTCTCGATGCTTCCGACATCATGGAACCAAGCTCCCGATCGTGGATCGTGGTCGGTGCATGGGTGGTCGTCGCCATTGCGGTGCTCACGGCCATCTTTGCACCTCTGCTTGCGCCGCACGATCCCACGACGCAGTCCCTGCTCGACCGGCTCTCACCGCCGGGTACACCCGGCTACTTCCTCGGCACGGACGCGATCGGGCGCGACGTCTTCTCCCGCATCATCTACGGTGCGAGGCTGTCACTCGGCGCCGCATTCCTCGTGGCGATCTTCACCTCACTCGTGGCGGTGTCGATTGGTCTCCTGTCCGGCTATGTAGGTGGCAAGCTGGATTCATTCCTCATGCGGGTCGTCGACGTGTGGCTTGCGTTCCCTGGCCTCATCCTTGCGATCGCGATGGTGACGGCGCTCGGTCGTGGCCTCGACAAGTTGATCATCGCGCTCGTCCTTGCCGGATGGGCGGGTATGGCACGTGTCGTACGTGGGGAGACACTCCAACTCCGCGAGCGAGAATACGTCATGTCTGCCAGGGTGCTCGGGGTCGGGAGAGCAGGCGTCATGTTCAAGCACTTGCTGCCGAACATCATGCCGACGATTCTCGTGCTGACCGCTCTCGACATGGGATCGACGATTCTGGGCCTGGCATCGCTTGCATTCCTCGGAGTCGGTGTCGGATCCGAGGTGGTGACGTGGGGGAGCATGCTGTCGGATGGAAGGAACTACATCTCCACAGCATGGTGGGTTGCCCTGTTCCCGGGCCTGGCCATCTTTGCTGTTGTGCTTGCGTTGAACCTGGTGGGTGACTGGCTGCGGGATCGCTATGACCCGCGGTCACCCTTCAGGCGAGCAAAGCTCGACTCGGCGACCAGGGCCGCGGGGCTCGCGCAAGCCAGGGCGGAGCGAGAGGCAGCCGAGATCGCACGGATTCGATCGGGTGACTCCGAGGGTCGTCCAGAATGATCAAGGCATGTGGCCAACCGCAGTCGCCGGGCGTGGTCGGTTACCCTCCCGGTGGACTGCCTGTCGACCGATTGAGGAGAAGTTGACCTCGTGCCTGTGACTTTCTCCATCATCGACCGGGTCGCGCTGATCACGCTCAACCGACCCGAAGCGCTGAACGCCATCGACCCTGAGCTTCGTTCGGAGATCAAGGCTTCGTGGCGGCGGATTGCCGAGGACGATGATGTTCTTGTGGCTGTCATCACCGGAGCTGGCGATCGGGCATTCTGCGTCGGGTCGGATCTCAAGAAGACACCACCACCACCCCACAGCGAGGCGGCATCCGCATTCGGTCAGTGGCAATCGGATCATCTGCTCGCTGGACTCGATACGGACAAACCGATCATTTGCGCCGTAAACGGCTACGCCATCGGAGGCGGCCTTGAGATCGCGCTCGCGACGGACATCCGCATCGCCGCCGAGCACGCAACATTTGGATTGACCGAGGCAAGAATCGGGTCGATTCCCGGCGCCGGTGGCACGCAGATGCTCCCTCGGATCGTGGGTCGAACGATGGCGATGCACATGATGCTGACCGGCGAAATGATCGACGCGCCAACTGCGTTGCGTTGCGGGCTCATCAGCGAGATCGTCGGTGCGGATCGGCTTGTCGATCGCGCGCTCGAACTCGCAGGGATGATCGCAACGAACGCACCCTTGTCGGTCAGGGCGATCAAGCGACTGGTCGACCGCAGTGAGGACATGCCGCTTGCAACGGGGCTTGACGTGGAACGGTTCGTTTGGGGTCTTCTGCGCGATTCGGAGGACCGCATCGAGGGGAGGCGGGCGTTCCAGGAGAAACGTCCGCCCGAGTACCGGGGGAAATAATCATGCAGGATGTGAACGGCGGCACTCCCGCAGGTTCGGGCCGAGTCGGGGGTACCGGATCATCGGGTCCGCTCGACGGTATGCGAGTGGTCGAATTGGGTGGTGCGCTCACCAACTACTGTGGCAAGTTGTTTGCTGAGCTCGGTGCGGACGTGATCCTGGTCGAACCACCCGCAGGCAGTGACCTGAGGGCACAGCCTCCGTTCGCCGACGTCGTCGGCAACGATCCTGAGCAAAGCCTCCAGTATTTCTATCGGAACACGTCCAAGCGTTCGATCGCTCTCGATCTGACCAAGCCCGAGGCGGTTGCGACGTTCGCACGTCTCGCATCCTCGGCAGACCTGGTACTTGAGGATCAGAAGCCGGGCACGCTTGCGTCCCTCGGACTCGGATACGACGAACTCGCGGCGACGAACCCGACCTTGGTGATGACCAGCATCACTCCGTTTGGCCAAACCGGCCCATATGCGGCCTATGAACACACGGATCTGATCTGCATGGCCCTCGGCGGGATGCTGTGGATGGGTGGCTATGCCGATGGACCCCCGGTGCGTGCCGTCGGCGACCAGGCCTACATGGCGGGAAGCCTGTTCGGAGCAGTCGCATCGATGATCGCGATCACCCACGCGGAATTGGCGGGCGAGGGGCAGTATGTCGATGTCTCCGTCCAGGAATCGGTTGTCATGGGACTTGAGAACGCTGCGCAGTTCTACGACCTCGAGCATCATGTCCGAACACGCTTCGGGGGCACGCAACGCGAAGCTGGGTTTGGCGTCTTCCCGTGTTCCGATGGGCATGTCTTTCTCCTTGCCAGTGGCATCGGTGGCAACCGTTTCTGGGGAAACCTCGTGGCGTGGATGCAGGAAGAGGATGTCCAGGGGTCTGATGCGCTTGAAGGATCGCAATGGGGAGACCCGGAGTTCATGGCAACCGACGAGGCGAAAGACGCATTCTGGAACATGTTCACCTCATTCTCGAAGCGTCACTCCAAACAGGAGCTCTATCACGACTCGCAGAAATGGCGGGTTCCGCTCGGTCCCGTCAACAAGCCGTCGGACATCTACGAGAGTGCCCAGCTGCGTAACCGCGATTTCTTCGTCGAGGTCGAGGCATTCGGTCGGTCGATCAAGATGCCGGGGGCTCCATACAAGCTGTCCGACTCGCCGTGGAGGCTGACCGGGGCGGCGCCGAGGTTGGGCGAGCACACCGCCGAAATCCTGACGGAGCTCCACTTCGACAAGAGCGAACGAGACCGGCTGTTCAGGGTCGGTGCCGTATCGTGAACGCGAAACCGCTTGAGGGTGTCCGAATCATCGACTTCTGCTGGGTCGGTGCTGGATCGTACGCGACCAAGCTGCTTGCAGACCAAGGTGCCGACGTGATCAAGATAGAGAGCATGGCGCGGGTCGACGGGATACGGTTGAGCGCACCGTTCGCGGGCGGCAAGGCCGGTGTCAACGCCAGTGGATACTTCGCCGACCGGAACACGAGCAAGCGAAGTTGCACCATCAACATGAAGACAGAACGCGGTCAAGAAATCGCGCGAGCCCTGGTCAAGGACTGTGACGTTGTAGCGAACAGCTTCACCCCCGGCGTGATGGAACGTTTCGGGCTGAGTTGGGGGGCGGTCAACGAGATGAACCCTCGGGCCATCTATCTCGCGATGTCGATGCAAGGTGACGGTGGTCCCGAGCGTCACTACATGGGATACGGCCTCACGATCAGTGCGCTCGTCGGCCTCCACGCGCTGTCCGGGATTCCCGGAAGACTCCCCGTGGGAACCGGGACGAACTATCCCGATCACATCCCCAATCCGTGTCACGCAGCCTTCGCGGTCCTCGCCGCACTTCGTCATGCCCGGCGAACGGGCCATGGTCAGTACATCGACCTGGCGCAAACGGAGGCGACCATCTCGGTACTGGGACCATCGATGCTTTACGAGCAGATCATGGGAATCGACCCCGAGCCACTTGGGAACCGTCACGATCTGTACGCGCCCCACGGCGTGTACCAATGCAAGGGCGAAGACCGATGGATAGCGATTGCTGTGCGCACCGATGCGGAGTTCGCGACCCTTACCGACATCCTCGGGCTGGAAGCGGATGTTGTGCGGTCGCTCAGCTCTGTTCAGGCACGAAGGGATGCGTGGGAGCGACTTGACGATGCGATCGGTGAGCGAACCAGTGCATTCGATGCTCGAGATCTCGCAGCGACTTTGCAGGCCGCGGGTGTGCCTGCTGCGCCGGTCCAGGATGCCGAGGGCGTCGTCGATCTGGACCCGCAGCTCGACGCGCGGGGGCACTGGGTGCGTCTGGACCATGCCGAGATGGGTGAGACGATCTACAACGCGCCACCCTTCCGATTCTCCCGGACCGATGGCGAGATCAAGGTGCCTGCACCACTTCTCGGTGAACACACGATGGACGTATGCACCAACGTTCTCGGGATGCAGCAGACGGAAGTCGAAGACCTCATCGCTGCCGGTGTCCTCGCCTAGCGGGATCCGTTCCTGAGTGGATGATCGAGATCGAGTTCCGACAGCAGCCGGGCACCCAATCGTTCCACGAGGGCAGCATTCCGCGACAATTCCGCGATGTTGACAGTTTCGTCCGGATCCAAGTGATGGTCGAAGAGCATGTGGCCGCGCCAGTTGCCGGTGTCGGGATCGTAGAACGCTGTATATCGTTCCCAATCGGTTCGAATGGTCTCGGCCTGATACATCCTGCCGATCGCGAGTTCCCGCGCGTCGGCTGATGCGACACCCTCGAGGAGATCCACGAAGCTGTGTCCCTCGATGTGGTCGGGTATCGGGAGCCCTGTGAGAACGCACAGTGTCGGGTAAACATCGTTGAGTGCCACCAGGTCGCGTGGCGCCCTGCCACCGGGCATGCCGGGCGCCCGGACGATGAGCGGGACTCGCATATTGGTCTCGAACGTGGTGTGCTTGCACCACATCCCGTGGTCCCCGAGGTTGTAGCCGTGGTCACCCCACACCACAACGATGGTGTCGTCGGTGAGCCCCAGCGCATCGAGCTCGCCGAGGATGGCTCCCACCATCGCATCGACGTAACTCACGCAGGCGTAGTAGCCGTGGATGAGCCTGCGAGCAAGCTCATCGGGGACCGGTCCCTCTGGAGGTATGTCTGCGTACAGACGAAGCTCATGCCAATCCCGGTCGGCAGCCTCGGGGGCACCTTCCGGGAGTTCATAGTTGTCGGGGAGCTCGATGTCGTCGAAGTCGTACAGGTCCCAATATCGTTTCGGTGCGATGAATGGCAGATGCGGCCGAGGGAAACCGACCGCCATGAAGAACGGTCGATCGAGATCCGCCATCCGGCGGAGATCTGATATTGCCCGCTCGGCCGTCTTGCCGTCCGAGTACCCATTGTCCGGGACATCAGCCGCTTCGAAGGCGGGTCCTCGGTACTTACCTCGCGACGGTGGTGGTTTCGCCTGCTGGGCCCGTTCGATCTCGAGACTCTCAGGGAGGGCGTAGCAGTCGAAGAACCGCACGTCGTCCTCGTTGGCCTTCCACGGCGGTTCCGACCACCCGGCGGCATGATCATCCATTCGATCGAAGATCTTTCCGTTGGAGGTGACGAAGTAGCCGTGCTCCTTGAAGTGTGTGTTCATCGGGACAGCGTCCGGGGCATCCACCTCGGCGTAGCAGGTGCGCTTGGTGAAACGAGTCGGGCTGGGTCGCAGGCCTGTCATGACGGCTGCTCGCGACGGTCCGCATACGGGCAGGTTGCAGTAGGCCCGATCGAAGCGCGTTCCTGACGCGGCCAGAGCGTCGAGGTTCGGGGTGATCATCATCGCCTGTCCGTAGCAGCCGAGCTGTGGTCGCAGGTCATCGATCGAAATGAACAAGACATTGGATTGCTGTTTCAATGCGGATCCCGTCGAAATCGACCCACTCCGGGGCCGTTGCTCCTGCATGATGACGTCGCGGTCCCGGAGGCGTTTTGTGCTGGCAACCGCTACACCGAGCGCATCCTCATGGCGCTTTCGAGATGGTGCTGCATCGCATCTCGGACGGCGTCTGCGTCACCCGACTCAAGCGCGACAACAAGGGTCTCGTGCTCAGCGACGAACAGCTGGTTGCGTTCGTCGGATCGCCATTGGGAGAGGCTTGGTGGGAAGAGGCCGTGCCACAGAGGGGTCACGACCTGCTGGGTTACGAGCGGCGACCCGATGCGGAGGAACGCGAGGTGGAACTCCCGGTTCATGGCGGATAGATTCTCTGCCGATTCCTCGCCGACCGCGCCCGCGAGGTCTTCGTGCAACTTGCGGATCTCAGCCACCTGCTCGGGTGTCGCCCGTTCTCCCGCGAGGCGGGCAAGCTGTGTCTCAATTGAGGATCGGATGAGGTACAGGTCGTTGAGTTCTTGTGCCGACAGTTCTGTGACGGTCGCTCCGCGGTGTGGCGTGTACTGGATCGCACCATCGGCTTCAAGCAGTCTCAGGGCTTCGCGTACGGGCGTTGGACTCACACCGTAGCGCTCGGCGATCTCAGCCTGTCGCAGTTGCTGCCCAGGGGGCATCTCGCCACTGGCCATCTCGCTGCGAAGCCGCTGCAGGACATAGGCAGTCTTGCTCAGTGGTTGCTCCGGAGGCGCCGAATTGGCCATCGTCGTTCACTTTCTGTTGTCTGATAGCAGAGAGCGAGCTCTCAAAAATGTACCATAGAGTATATCTTCGATCAGGCTGCTCACTGCCATGGAATGGGCCTCGGACTGTGCTCCGATTGCTGTTGACACACGTTATCGGCCGGGTGATGGATGAAGTCTATATTAGATATGATAGAGTGGCAGGACGTGCCAGACAGGCGTTGAGGTGGCAATCGCTGTTCCGAAACGACTCCGGTGCTACGTGTTGTCGATGAGAGGATCTGGAGACCCAACGTGGCAGAACAAGTAGATGTATTGGTTGTCGGAGGGGCAAGCGCCGGTTACGCAGCCGCAATTGCCGCACGTCACGCGGGTGCCGAACGCGTTGTGGTGCTCGAAAAGGCGCCACGGGACCAGGTGGGTGGCAACTGCCGATTCTCGTTGATGGGATTCCGCTTCGCCCACGCCGGTACAGACGACATCATGAGTCTGCTCACCGACGCGAAACGCCAGGAACACCCCAACACACAGATTCGTCCGTACCCGTCGGAAGAGTTCCTCTCCGATCTTCGACAGGTCACCGAGAACAGGATCGATCCGGAGCTTGCAGGAATCCTTGCGAATGATTCGCGTGATGCGATCGGGTGGATGACAGAGCTGGGTCACCGCTGGGACTTCTTCCACGGTCGTGTCGAGAAGGACGGAGTCGCGCACTACAACCCCGGAACGGTACTTGCTCCCGATGGGGGCGGTCTCGCGCTTGTGGAGAAGTGGATCTCGATCGGCAACGAGCTCGGTGTCGAACTCCGGACCGACTCCCGTGTCGCAGGTCTGCTCGGCGATCACCGTCGGGTCCACGGAGCTGTGGTCGACGGGCCGGACGGCCGCTACGAGATCCAGGCGACCTCCATCATCCTTGCAAGCGGAGGATTCCAAGCCAGCCCGGAACGTCGCGGTCGCTATTTGCAGGTCAACGGCGACCTCATGAAGGTGCGAGGGAGCCGGCACAACACCGGTGAGGTCACGGAGATGGCCGTCAACCTCGGTGCAGCCACGTCCGGTCAGTGGCAGGGAGCTCACGCAAGTCCAGTGGACATGGACGCCCCTGCGATGGAGATGGACAACCACGTCAACCGTTACGGATATCCGTTCGGCATCAGCGTCGACAAGAACGCAAAGCGGTTCTTCGACGAGGGCGAACGTCACCGGACCTACACGTACGCCAAGACCGGATGGGCGGTCTTGCGACAGGAAGGTGGTGTGGCCTACCAGATCTACGATCAGCAGAGCAAAGAACGCTTCCCCTCGGCATACGCAACCGCGCCCGTTGTCGAAGCCGACACGATCAGGGAGTTGGCTGTCAAGATCGGGCTGGATCCCGACGCCCTCCAGGCCACCGTTGACGAATTCAACGCTTCGATCGACACATCGGTCCCATACGATCCGACGGTCGAGGACGGTCGCGGTACGCAGGGTCTGTCGCCCCGGAAGACGAACTGGGCCCGACCCTTGACCGAGGCGCCGTTCATGGCGTATGGGGTCACGTGCGGCATCACATTCAGTTTCGGTGGTCTCAAGGTGAACCGTTCGTCACAGGTACTGAACACGAACGGAGACCCGCTTGAGGGCCTGTTCGCCAACGGCGATATCGTTGGCTTGTTCTATCACAACTATCCCTCATGCAGCGGCATGACGCGCAACGTCGTGTTCGGTGGACGGGCAGGTGCGGCTGCGGCCGGAATCAGTTGACCCGGTGCCCGGGTGGCGCCGGCAATAGTCGGAAGTGAGTGGGATTGTGACCAAGGTCGGATTTCTCGGATTCGGTGAGGCCGGTTCCTCGATCGCCGGTGGTCTCACCGACGCCGGGTTCTCCGGGATGGTTGCCTACGACATTGCGTGGGAATCGTCTGAGTTGATCCGCGATCGGGCGGCCGACCTGGATGTCGAACTCGTCAACAGCCCCGGTGATCTTGCCGGACGCGTCGACACGGTCATATCGGCAGTTGTGTGCAGCCAGGCGGCGATCGCTGCCGCGTCCATCGAAGAACACCTCGATCAGAGCCATACGTATCTCGACATCAACTCGGTTGCGGCCGGTGTCAAGATCGGCATCGCCGACAGCTTCTCGGAGCGAGGTCTTCGCTACCTGGATGTGGCCGTCATGGGGAACATCAGGAGGGACATCGCACGTATCCCTCTTCTGGTCGCTGGCCCGGATGGAGCTGCGATCATGGAACGATTCGCGAGCGTTCCGGTTGATGCCACGGTCGTTTCAGGTGATGTCGGCGACGCCGCACGGATCAAGATGTTTCGGAGCCTGTTCGTGAAGGGTCTCGAAGCGCTCGCCCTCGAATCAATGATGGCAAGTTATGCGACGGGAACACACGAGCAAGTGCTGTCATCCCTTGAGCACACGTTCGGGAAGTACACCTTCAGCGGTCTGATCACACACCTCGTCGAACGGCACGCGGTCCACGGCAAGCGACGAGCCGATGAGCTGCTTCAGGTCGCCGATTCGATTGCGGAAACCGGTGTCGACCCGATCATGGCGCAAGCCGGATACCAACGGATGTCGTGGGACGTGGAACGCGGTTTCCAGGATCGATTCCCCAAAGGTGAGGACCCGGACTGGGAATCCGTCCTCCAGGGTCTCCGCGAGCTACAGGAAACGGAGCCAGAGGAATGACCGAAGCCCTTACCCCACAGTTGTGCAGGTTCCTGGCGGACACATCGTTTGATGACCTCCCTGACGAGATCGTCGAGCGAACCCGTTATCTCCTTCTCGATGGGATCGCCTGCGGTCTGGTCGCAGCGAAGCTGCCCTGGTCCGTCAAGGCGGTCGAGGGCACGCTCAAGGTCGACGGGGCTGGAGCGGCGACACTGTGGGGTTGGAACCGAACGATGACACCAATGGGAGCAGCACTGCTCAACGGTACGTTCGTGCAAGGGTTCGAGCTCGACGACTTCCATCCACACGGCGCACTGCATTCATCGTCCGTGGTCGTTCCCGCAGCGGTGGCCGCGGCAGAGACCGGCGGCGGGATGGGATTCCACGACTTCCTCAACGCAATTGCGCTTGGTTATGAAGTCGGTCCCCGGGTCGGAATCGCCCTCGGCGGTGCCAAGGTGACGACACGCGGGTGGCACAGCGGTGCGGTCTTCGGTCCCTTCGGTGCAGCCGCTGCTGCAGGAAAGGTGTATGACCTCGATGCCGAGGGATTCGAGAGTGCGCTCGGCAATGCGGGTACCAGGGCCGGTGCGCTCATGGCGGCCCAGTACAAGTCGATGGTGAAACGAATGCACCATGGAATGGCTGCACAGGCCGGGCTTCACGGAGCAGCCCTCGCCTCGGAAGGGTTCGTGGGCATCGAACAGGTCATCGAACATGAATACGGCGGTTTGGCTTCAACCATGCTCGCATCCGAGGACGTGGATGATCTTGAAAGCCTTGTGCGGGATCTCGGTTCAGTGTGGCCGATGCTCGACATCGGTATCAAACGTCACGCCTGCTTGATCATGCTGCATTCGTCCGTGGATGCGCTTCTGGCCTATCGCGGTACCCCGGGATTTGAACTGGACTCTATTGACCGAATCGTCATCGAGGTCAGCGAGAGCGTCTACAAGCGGACGTCGTGGAAGATGGAGCCACCGGGGTCGTCTCTCGGCTCGCAGATGAACCTGCACTATGCGGCGGCAATCGCCCTCATCGATGGCGGGGTGTATGTCGAACAGTTCTCCCCCGAATCACTCAGTCGTCGCGAGGTCTGGGACTTCATGGACAAAGTCGAGGTTGTCCATTCGGACGAAATCGACGCTCTTGGCCGTGATCGCCGGTTCGTGACCTACTTGAGTGTGCATCGCGCGGATGGTGGTGTGGAGCGTCTCGTCGGGCAGCCTCCACAGGATCGCCCATTCATCAATGACGACGTCATCACCAAATACAGGGGACTCCTCGGTGGGATCGTTGCCCCGGAACGGATTGACGCAATCCAAGACCTCGTTCTTTCCGGGGGCGCGGATGCCGACGTCCTTGATCTTGTGGATCTCCTCAAGGGTGATGTTCTCCCCGCCTTCTCCGAAGCATCGGACGGGTAGGAATGCGACCTTCGATCCGATTTGATGACGAGATGGTCCTGGCCATGGATCGTGATCGGGCGTGGGAGCTCCTCACGGATCCAGAGGTCGTTGTCTCGTGTGTCCCAGGAGCGAAGGTCATCAGCATCGAGCCGGACGGAACGATCCGCGGTGCGCTCACCCTGAGCCTCGGACCTTCCGAGACGCAGTTCGAAGGGCGTATCGTCCCGACGTTTGATCATGACGCCCACTCCGGCGAGCTGACAGGCCAAGGCAGCGATGGAAAAGGTCGGACGCGTGCGGCGATCAAGACGTCGTTCAACGTCGAAGAAGAGACACCGGACACGACCCGATTCAAGATCACCTCGGAGATCGCCGTGAGTGGGGCATTGGCCGGTTTCGCCACCGCGGGGGGACAGGCCGTCGCGAAGAGACTGCTCATGGATTTCTCGGAGAATCTGAGCCAACTTGGTGGCTCGCAATCGGACGAGTCCGTTCCCCATGAAGAGGCAGCGGCGCCGAAGAGGCTCGGTGTCGTGGGCCTGTTGTTCCGAACCCTGTGGGATGCAATCCGTCGTCTGTTCAAACGCACCGACCGTGCCGAGACCGATAGGAAAGAAACATGAACGTTGCCCAAGCCATTGCCAAGACCCTTGTGGACGAAGGTATCGATACCGTCTTCTCGCTGCTCGGTGAAGCAACGATGCACGTCGTGTCGGCCATGGACGCGCTGGGTGTGAAGGTTGTTGACTGTCGCCACGAAGGTGCCGCGATGGCAATGGCGGACGGCTACAGCCGTGCAACCGGCAAGCCCGTCCTATGCGCTGTGACCACGGGGCCTGCATTCGCCCACACATTCGTGCCGCTGGTGTCGGCTTCTCGCACGCGATCGCAGGTGGTCGTGCTCACGGGTCTCCGAACGATGGATGACCTCAATGACCGCCAGCGGATGGACCATCAAGGGATCGCCCGTTTGGCCGGTGTCTCGTACCGCCCGCTGCTCAACCCGGACAACGCCGTTGAACGCGTTCGCGAGGTGGTGGACCTGGCGCGCTACGACGGTCGACCGGTCGTGCTCGACGCTCCCGAGGAGATCCAGGTGCTCGACTACCCGTGGGACATCTTCGACCGTCCCACGCCGGCATGGCGCACCCCGCAGCGAATTCAGCCCGATCCATCCGTCGTCGCCACCGCCGTCGAGATGCTGAAGAACGCCTCCAATCCTGTCATCATCGGTGGTATCGGTGTGATGCATTCAGGGGCTCGCGAGGAGCTGATTGCCCTCGCAGACGATGTCGGCGCTCTCCTGGCAAGCACCCTTGAGTCGAAGGGTCTCTTCGACGGCGACCCGTTCAACGCAGGTATTGCAGGGTTGTACTCGTCCGATCCGGTCATGGAGGTTTTCGCACAGGCAGACTGCGTTGTTGCCTTCGGAGCGAGCCTCAACAGCTACACGATGGCCAAGGGCTACTTGTTCCCGGTGGCAGAGTTCGTCCAGGTGGATGTGCTGTCGCCACGCCCGATGAAGAACGGACAGGATGCCGAGTGCTACATCCAGGGAGACGCGCTTGCCGTCGCCACAGCGATCCGTTCATCGTTGGCAAGCATTGGCGGTGTCGAAGGGTCACGGCTTCGCACGCCGGAGATGGCGAGCAGACTTGCCAATGTCGAGATCGATCCTGTCGAAATCGAGACGGGAGCCGATGAGCTCGACCCGAGGCGTGTGTGTGCCGAGGTTGACGCGCTCCTTCCTGCCGACTGTGGTTTCGCCACCGGACTGTCCGGTCATTTCTGGTCGTTCACGGCGCTGCACATGACGCGCCGCCGCCAGCCGATGCTTGCGTCGACCATGGTCGGTGCGATCGGGTATGGCGTTCCGGTTGGCATTGGCGCAGCGCTCGCAACACCCGAGAAACCGCTCGTGATCTTCGAGGGCGACGGAAGTCTGATGCAGAACGTCCATGCTCTCGAGACCGCCGCACGACACAATGCACGTGTCCTGATCGTGATCATGAACAACGAGGCACTCGGCGCCGAGCTGTACAAGATGCAGATGAAGGATCTCAACGCTGAACTGAGCGTCGCCAAGGGTCTCGATGTCGCTGGTGTCGCCCGGGCGCTTGGTTGTACATCCACGACGGCGACCAACATGGATCAGGTCCGCTCGTTCGTAGGCGACTTCCTCAACGGAACGGGACCCTATCTCCTCGATGCCCGAATCTCTCCTGCCGTGATGTCCCGTACGTTCCGACGGGCGAACCTCGGCGAAAAGTAAGCCGGTCGCAGCTCGAAAGACGTCAGACGGGGGGTTTTGCAGGAATGTCGCGAGAAACCTCGTCGACCGTCCTGCATCCGGCCGATCCCATCGTCTTCTCGAACTCAGTCCCCAGAATGCTGATCGCCTCCTTGGCTCCTGCCTGACTTCGTGGGCTGGTGGCGAGCGGCACCGTCTCGAGGTCGGTCCGGGTCGTGTGACGAAGCCACTGTGTCGGGCCACACCACCTTGCACAGAGCATCTGGCAGGCCCTTGTCTCTGTTTGCGACTACTCGTCGCCGGGAGTCAGCGAGATTTCGACTTCGTGTTCGAAGTCAGTCGTCAGACGCGCCCGCATGCCGGCATTCCTCTTCTGCACCGAGACCGCTCCATCGCCTTCAAGTCGAAAGGGGGAGTCGTGGCCGCATACAACGACATCGCCAGCACGTTCTTGAGCTGCTTCGAGTAGGCGTGCCACGCTCCGTTTGCTCGCCGGCGGATCCATGCTGTTGGCCACGATTCCTGAAAGTAGTTCGGCTCGATTCTTGGCAGCATCCCCGGTGAACAGGTACCTGTTTTGTTCGCCGACGACGCGGTATGCCATGTGTCCGGGGGTGTGGCCCGGAGTCCCAATGGCAACGATTCCCGGCAACAATTCCATTCCATCGCTCACTCGTCGCGTCCGTTCGTCCACAGCGAGCTCTCGGACATGGAATTCCGGCACACCGCCCACACCCGGCTCTCGGCCGAGCGCCCACTCCAGGTCATCACCCGACACGTAGACCTTTGCATTCGGAAACATCGGGTAGTTGCACACATGGTCCCAATGACAGTGCGTGATGACCACACCCGTGACCATGGAGCGCGAGATGCCCAACGCAGTGAGCCGTTCCAGAAGCACCGCTCGATAGTTGTACGAGCCTGGCTCAATGATGACTATCTCACCTTCTCCGCGCAGCAACATTACCGTGCACCATCCCAAGGAACCATGGTTCGTGGTCTTCCCGGGATAGCCGGGAATCAACAGGTCGACGGTGTACAAGCCCTGACCTCCCGTTGGTCTGACGAACCCAGCGAGGTCACCGCTGGGCCAAATGGACTCGACGATTCTACGGGGATAGTTGC
Source organism: uncultured Acidimicrobiia bacterium (assembly GCA_965368815.1). GTDB lineage: Bacteria > Actinomycetota > Acidimicrobiia > Spongiisociales > UBA5794 > UBA5794. The sequence goes on along the minus strand of CBDUOH010000010.1, from coordinate 5,799 downwards.
TATGACACCGGCTCTGACCGCGGTCGCATTGACGAAGGCGTTCGCTGATCGGTACCAGGGCGTCTGCGCTTGCGTCATGTTGCCAGCTGTCCATCCGAGATCATCAGTGGCAAGGCTACCGACCGGGGGGAAATCGAGGCCGATGAGCTCGATCCGAGCCGTGTCTGTTCAGAGGTTGATGCTCTTCTTCCTGCCGACTGTGGGTTTGCCACCGGTCTGTCCGGTCACTTCTGGTCGTTCACGGCCCTGCACATGACGCGTCGTCGCACCGCAACCAACATGGATCCGGTTCGGTCGTTCGTAGGCGACTTCTTGAACGGGACAGGGCCGTATGTCCTTGATGCGAGGATCCAGCCAGCAGTGATGTCACGCACGTTCAGGCGGGCAAACCTTTGAGAGAAGTAGCTTCGGGTAGCCAAACGTGCGTTCGGCTTCGCCCCGTCGACCACAGCGGTGATCAGAACGGGGGAGTCGCCAGGGTGTCGCGCGAGACTTCTGAGACTGTTCGGCAACCGGCGGACCCCATCGTCTTTTCGAACTCGGTACCCAAGATGCTGATCGCTTTCTCAGCACCGGCCTGACCACCGGCAGCAATCCCGTACAGTGTCGCCCTTCCGATCAGCACCATGTCGGCTCCAAGCGCAAGTGATTTGACGATGTCGCTACCACGTCGGATCCCGCTGTCCAGAATGACCTTGGTCTCGGATCCGACCTCGTCAACGACGGCCGGGAGCGCCTCAACCGTGGCCAGGGCGCTGTCCATGGCCCGACCGCCGTGGTTGCTCACGACAACAGCGTCCGCCCCGTGTTCGACCGCTTGTCGAGCGTCGTGTGGCGTCATGATGCTCTTGACGATCATCGGGCCGTCCCACAGTTCTTTCAAACGAGCAACGTCGTCCCACGTCATGCCCTTGTTGAACTTGGGTTTCGGATGCTTCTTGAAACCGACCATGGGCTGATAGTGCTCGGGATAGTTGGCGTTCTTCGGCATCCCTGTGGTGAGGATCGTCCTGAACAGGACCCGTGTCAGCCATCCCGGCTTCATGGACATGCTCACGAGCGCTCGGCGGTTCGGTCTGAACGGGAAGGTGAACCCGTTCCGCTCGTTGTGCTCACGCAGTCGTCCGAGTGCGGAGTCGACCGTCACGACCAGTGTCTCGAACCCGAGGGATTTGGCCCGTTTCACGAGCGCGTAGGAGAGTTCCGGTTCGTCCCACAGGTACAGCTGGAACCAGAGCCTGCCCCCGGCCTCGGCGATGGTTTCCATGGACGTCAGGGATCCGGTCGCGAGTGTGAACGGGACGCCCGCTGAGGCAGCAGCCCGTGCAAGGGCGAGTTCTCCCTGGTGCCACATGAGCCCGGCTACGGCCGTGGGGGCGATGCCGATGGGCAGCTCGATCCGCTCGCCGAAGATCTCAGTACCCATGTCGCGTTCGTTGAGCCCGACCAGGAACCGGGGGTTGAGATGGAGCCGTTCGAACGCGGATCGATTGCCCCGCAAGGCGACTCCGTCCTCTGTGCCGCCGTCGATGTATTCGAAGATCCCACTGGGGAGCCGGTGCCTCGCGAGTGATCGGAGGTCCTCAATGTTGAAGCATCGGTCGAGTTTGCTCATTGCTCTTTCCTTGCCGCTGGCGACGATGGAACGGTGAAGGACAATGGTGTCTCGACTCCCACGCGGGCAATGACCGTGTCACCGATGGCGATCGAATCGGCTCCGGTGAGTGGGGCCGCGGCCCTGAGTGTTCCATTGAGGAAGTCTGCCATCACAAGGAGTACGTTCGACTCGGTAGATGTCCACAGCCGGGTCCACGAATACACGACTCCTTCGGTGTCGAGCGGTCTGACGATGAGCGGCCGGTTGTGCCCGCACGGGGGCAGGTCGAGCACAGGCATCGTTCGTGTCCCGCAAACAGGGCATTCACCGAAGTCGGGTGGGCGTTGTTGCAGTGTCATCGACTTCCTGGCCAATCCGGATAGGCATAGACGCTCTTGCCGCCTCCGACGTAGAGGACCTGTCCTGTGATGGTTCGCGATCGGTACGAGGTGAGGAAACTCACAGCCTCAGCCACATCCTCGGGCGTTCCCAGTCGACCGATCGGGACACTCTTCATGAGGCGCTGCAACGCCTCTTCTGTCCGGTTGCGTAACAGGGGGGTGTCGATCAGCCCTGGGGCCACGGCATTGATGCGGACGTTGCGCGATGCCATCTCGACGGCAAGCGCTCGTGTCATACCGACAACGCCTGCTTTCGCCGATGCGTAGGTCGCCTGCCCCCACCATCCGAGCCAGGCCCGTGATGCGATGTTGACGATGGTCCCGCCCCGTTCTTCCCTCATCACGTTGAGGGCCCGGCGACTGCAGTAGAACGCACTGTTGAGATCCACGGAAAGGACTCGATCCCAGTCCTCGTCGGAGATGTTGCGAATCGCAGCATTCCCGCCGATCCCGGCGTTGTTCACAAGCGTCGTCACGTTCCCGACCGAGGACTCGATCTCGGTGAACATCGCATTGACGGCTTCGCTCCGGCTCACGTCAGCGGCGAACGGTGTGGCCGCGCCTCCCTGCGAGCGAATCGACGATGCGACCGAATCTGCCCGCTCGAACACGATGTCGTTCACGGCAACATGCAGTCCATCTTCGGCAAGCCGGTGGCAGATGGCGGCACCGATACCTTGGCCACCACCGGTGACGAGGGCAATTCCGGACGGCCTCGGGTCCTGGTCGGGGGGCATCACGGTCATGCTGTCTGGGAGGAGAAGAGATGTCGGCCGCCGTTGACGAACAACGTCTGACCGCTGACATAGTTGCCCGTGTCACCGATGAGATAGGCCACAGCGTGGGCCACGTCTTCGACCTCGGTCGGCTGGCCGAGTGGACCGCGTTGGCTGCCTGTGCGCCCGAGCAGCGCGTCCGGCACGGCGACGACGTTGGATCTTCCTGGCCGTTTTCGTGTGAGCGCAAGGGATCTGACCGCACTGACGGCAGCAGCGCCGGCCATTGCGGTGTTGAGGTCGTCAAGGTCTGTGCCCAGATAGCCGTCGCCGATGACGAAAACGACGTTGATGTCCGGCGTCGCCCGCAGGCGTGCGATCGTCGACCGGAACCGGTTCGGGAACGATGGGTCGTCCGCGGCGGCCGCCTCGAGCACGACCAGCGCCGACGTCGTCACTGCATCGACATCACTGTCGCTCCCGCCGATGTCCTCGATGTCGACGACGGGTGTGATCCGGTGGTGTTCGAGCAAGGCGCCGACGGCGTCGTGCAGCCTTCGAAGGCCGTCGGGCAGGGTGGCGGGCCAGACCTGAAGGATGTGTCGGTCGGTCATGCATCGCCCCTGAGCACGGTTACCGCACATGCACCGTTGTCGAATCCCGAAGCACCCCCGCCGGTCACGTGGGCCAGCCCGATCCGCGCTCCGGCCTTCTGTCTGACCCCAGCCGTGCCGTTGAGTTGCTGGGTGAGTTCGACGATCTGTGCGGCCCCCGTTGCGCCGATCGGATGGCCGCGGCTCAGGAGTCCTCCGCTCGGGTTCACCACCGTCCCTCCGGGCTCAAGCGAGGAGCTGGATCCAGAAGCGAGGAAGGAAGGGCCCTCGCCGATTTCACAGAGTCCGAGTTCCTCGGTGTAGAGGAGTTCAGCGATCGAGAAGGCATCGTGGAGCTCGACAACGTCGAGATCAGCCGGGCCGAGGCTCGCCTGCTCGTAGGCTGCGGTCACGGCGCGCTCGGTGATGTCGGGTTTGGTGATGTCACGCTCCTGCATGCTGAATTCGCCGGATCGGACCTCTGAGGCGAGCACGCTCGGACCCGTGAGTCCCATTGAGTCCGCTCGTTCCCTTGCCATCACAACGACGGCTGCCGCACCGTCGCTCTTGGGGGAACACTGATAGAGGGTCAGCGGGTCTGCCACGGGACGGGATCCCAGAACCTCATCGATCGTCGTGGGCGTCCGATGCTGCGCAATCGGGTTCTGGCTGGCAAATGCCCGGCTCTTCACGCTGACGGCCGCGAGATCCGATGCCGTCGCGCCGGTTTCGTACATGTAGCGCTGTGCCCGCATGGCATAGATCGCGGGGTTGTTGATGCTGTTGTGGCCGTCCCACTCCGTCTCCTGTACGGGGAGGGACCCCTTCCCCAGGGTCGAGAGCTGGTCGACGCCGACGACGAGAGCGGCATCCGTATTGCCGGCCGAAACGGATCGAAAAGCGAGGTTGAATGCGACGGCGCTGCTTGCACAGGCGTTCTCGACGTTGTAGATCGGGAGACCGGTCGCAACTCCGGCGAACCGGAGCGAACGTTGACCGACGAGGCTTCCGCCCTTGGCTGATCCGACATACGCTTCGCCGATCGACGATGGCGGGATGTCGCTCGCCCGAAGCAGGTTGAGGATTGCTTGAGCCGCGATCGTGTCGACGCTGCCTTCGATGCGGCGCGCGAAGGGGACCATTCCTGTGGCGACGACGACGACTTCCTGATGCATGGGTACCTGGTCTCGAGTTCCAATATTATATAGCGACCGGATTCCTCGCACAATCGCACGTCCGAACGGCCGACACCTCGCCGAAGATACCGGGCTGGTTCTCGGTTGGCTGCGCTCGCAATCGTACCCGTCTGCTGTACGATAGAATATACGATTGAATCGGCGACGTTCGTACATGTCGCTGTGGGGAATGAGGTCAACATCACCATGTCCACATCGATGATCGACGGTACGGCCGGAGCCGACGGGGGGTCCGGCGTCGGATCGCTGGCCACACCGAGGCCGTTCGCCGGGCCCGTTGTGGTAGGCACCGCAGCAGAACGCGCCCGCCAAGTGCTCGAGGCCTTCCCTGACAAGACTCGTCTGGTAGAGCAGCAAGCAACAACCATCGCGGGTACCTTCGACCCGGATGTAAGGAACTGGGCTTCAGGCTGCCTCGACATCCTTGAACGGACGTTCCCCGAGGTGGCTGAGTATCTCGAGGCAACTGCGGTGGCTGTCGGCGGAGACTTCATCGACCTCTACGTCGCGTCGCATGCCGCGGTACTGCGCGACGGCTTCAGGATTCCGGGCGTGGAACCCATGGACGGGTGTTCAACAGCTGCAGGTCGTCATCGGGAAGTCGGTGCATGGATCGTCAAGAACCGCGACAGCGCGCCGTCGAGTCGGGAACGGCAGGTTGTCGTCGAGCACCGCGACCCGGATTGGCATGGACGGTCGGTGGCCACGGTATCGGCGGTCGGTGGTTCGATGGCCATCTCGAGTGGTATGAACTCCTCGGGGTTCGCTGTCGTGGATACCGCCGTGCGAGTCAAGGAAGCCCCGCCCGGCATTTTCCGGGGTCACCTCCAGGATGGGTTGCTCGGACGGTGCACCTCCGTGGAGGAAGCGGTCGATCTGATCCAAACCGTGCCGCATCTCGGTGGGACGATGACCCTGGCTGATGCGTCCGGTGCGATCGCTGCGGTCGATCTGTCTCCCACGGGCCCCAAGGTGCAATGGGGGTCCGGGGGCGACGGTGTCGCAAGGACCAACCATTTCCCGCCGGCAGACGCCGAAGTGGAACTCGTCACCGATCCGGCGGACCGGACACATTCGGAATGTCGACTCGATTCGATGGATGCCATCGTCACCGCAACCAACGGAACCGAGTCCGGTTGGCCTGAGACCCACGAATGGCTGCGATCCGAAATGGGCACCCACGATGGCCCTGGCGCGCAATGTGTCCACGGCCGCAAGAGCGTCACCATTTCCACGACGATCTACAGCACGAGACCCGCATCCATGACGACGTCGGATGGACCGGGTTGTGAGGGT
>CBDUOH010000009.1:0-41182 GCA_965368815.1 uncultured Acidimicrobiia bacterium | reverse complement strand
AACAGACCCGCCGGTCTGAAGATGAGGACCAGCACGAGTGCCGTGAAGGCAACGACATCCTTGAGCTGGCTCAGACCGGGAATCTCAATCGACCAGCCGAAGAGTCCGGTGATTCCGAGCATCACCGCTGCCGCGCCGACGACAACGATCGCGCTGCGGTGAAGCTGACGGGCGGCGACGACAGTGACCGCGCCGATAAGGATCAGCACGATTCCGAGTGCTGTCGGAATCTGCCATGCAAGGCCACGAAGCACGACGTTCGGCCCGACGTTCTCGAAGAGGCCAAGCAGAATTCCGCCGAAGAATGCTCCGACGATGTTGCCGATACCGCCGAGCACGGCGGCCGTGAAAGCCTTGATACCCGGGAGGAAGCCCGTGATGTACGAGACACCTCGGAACAGCAGCGCCCAGAGAATCGCAGCAACCCCTGCCATGGCTCCACCGACGGCAAACGTGGTCACGATGACCCTGTCGACGTTGATCCCCATCAGCGCCGCAATCTCTTTGTCCTCGGCAACCGCCCGCATTGCCCGTCCGGTAGTCGACCGCTCGACGAACGCCCAGAGCCCGATCATCGATATGGCCGCAATCATGACCACGGCGATCACGGTCCCGGAAATCTGAAACCCGAAGATGTCGCGCTGATCCCGGAGCCAGTCCGGTGCTGTGGGATACGTTCTGACCGCGGGACCGATGAGCAACAAGACCGCGTTCTGGATGAAGAAGGAGATCCCGATCGAGGTGATCAGTGGGATCAGGCGTGGGGCGTTCCTGAGACGGCGATAGGCGACCTTCTCGATCAGCACAGCGGCGACCGTCGAACTGATCATCGATACCAGGAGAACAAGGAGGATTGCGATGATGAAGTTCGATTCCCAGAAGCCGACATCAGCGAGCGCGTTGGCGGTGACGAACCCGACGATGGCGCCAACCATGAAGACCTCACCGTGGGCGAAGTTGATGAAGCCGAGCACGCCGTAGACCATCGAGTAGCCAAGTGCGATGAGGCCATACATCGAACCCTGAGCAACACCCGAGATGATGAGCTGCTTCCACGCATCGAGGGTCAGGCCTTCGCCCTCGATGCCGAGCGCAATGGTGCCAACGAAGCCCCACACGATCGCGAAGAAGGCCGTCACGCGAATGGCCCACAGGAAGGAGTCGGTCCAGGAGAAGCGGAACCTCCGTGCCTGCGGTGTCGCGGTGTCAGGGGTTGTCGTCATGATTGTGGCGAGTAAAGCAGAAAGCCGGCGCCTTTGGGGCGCCGGCTCTCTGCTGTTTGGGTCTTTGTCTCTTCCCTAGAAGGCGGAGAACTCAAAGACGATGTTGTTCTTGCCGGCTTCGACGTCCGACGAGTCGGTGTGAAGCACGATCGAGATGCGCTGGGCACCACAGTCGCCGAAGTCATCGCAACCAATTGTTCCGATGATCCCGCCGAACCCCTTGGTCGCCGTAATGGCATCCCTGAGTGCCTGACGATCGATGAACAGACTGCCATCCGATTGCACAACCGCAACTTGGTCAATTGCGCTGAGCAAGAGAACCGTGGCGTCGTAGGCATGAGCCCAGAACGCTGCAGACGGAGCCTCACCATAGGCGGCCTCGTAGGCCGCAAGGAAGTCAGCTGCGTTCTTGCCGGTCTCGGAGGTGTTCGCCCCGTAGTCGAGGTTCGGACCAGAGAAGTACATCCCTTCCGACTCAGGCAACTCCATGAAGTTGTTGACGAGAAGACCGTCGGCACCGATGAGCACAACGTCCTCGAGGCCAGCGATATCGCGGACCTGCTGGACGATGAATCCACCTTCAGGCATGAAGATCGGGAAGAACATGACCTCTGGACCTGCCGCAGCAACCTCGGTCAGAACGCCGGTCATATCGGTGTCACCCTTGTTCACGCCGGTGAAGACAACCGTCTCACCGCCGAGCGCTTCAAAGGCATCGGACATCGCCTGGGCAAGGCCCTGCGTGTACGGGTCACCATCGTGAACGGCGGCAACCTTGGTCAGGCCGAGCTCCTCGAAGATGAACTTCGCCACAGCTGCACCCTGGTACAGGTCGTTGTGCGCCGTGCGGTAGTAGCCCGGCACGTAGCTGGTGCCTGCCGTCCCTGCGAGGTCAGACGTCAGCTTTGGCGCTGTGTTCGACGGCGAAATCAGCACACCGCCTGATTCGGAGATGAGCGGACCGGCGCCCTCAGCGGCACCCGAGCACGACGTACCGATCGTTCCGACGACCTGCTCGTCAGCGACGATGGTCTGTCCGGCTGCCTGGCCACCTTCTGCGCTGCAGAGGTCGTCGAGCGGCGTGCCAAGGTTCACACTGAAGCCTTGAATATCGCCGTAATCGATGATCGCCAGCTCGGAACCACGAAGGTTCGGGATTCCGAGGAATGCCACGTCACCAGTGATGGCCTGCAGGCTGCGGATCTGGATTTCCTCGCCTGGCTGGACCACGACGGCACCGAGAGGGCCGGGGGTCGGATCAACCATGGCTTCGGAAGTCGTGGTTGTTTCTCCCGCGGTCGTCGTGGTGGTGTCACCAGTCGCGGCTGTTGTGGTCGTGGTATCCGGGGACGCAACGTCATCGCCACCACCGCTTACCGCGATGATCACGATGACAATCACAGCAACAGCTGCGACGGCAATCCACGGGAGCCACTTCTTCAGGTTGTCATTCAATTGAATGCCTCCATGTTTGTTTGGGGACGCGCGGCACAGCCGAACGTCAACTCGTATCGTAGGCGTGGATCCCACTCGGTAGCAACACCTATTGCAGAAACTTTTTCGGAGTACCGTTCACAGATGGCAGAGCCAACCGGTTCACATGTTTCCCGCCAACGACAGCGGCTCACGGCGTCAGTCACCGACCTCGACGTCACGCGCCAGCGCGCCCTGCTGATCGGCCTTGTGCGGTCGACGAACGACCGCGCACGCGGCCAGGCAGGGCTTGATGAACTTGCCCTTCTGACCGATACCGCAGGCTCGGATCCTGTCGAATCCGTCCTCGTTCGACGCGAGCGCCCGGATGCCGCGACCTTCATCGGCAAGGGCAAGCTCCGGGAACTCGTGACACTGTCCAAGGTGGAGGACATCGATGTGGTCGTCTTCGACAACGACCTGTCGCCCGCCCAGCAGCGCAATCTTCAGCAAGCCTTCGAATGCGACGTCGTCGATCGGGTCGCGCTGATTCTCGACATCTTCGCCCAGCATGCCCACACCAAGGAGGGGATGCTCCAGGTCGAGCTGGCCCAGTATCGGTACATGCTTCCACGGCTCAAGGGTCAGGGCGCAACCCTGAGCCGTCTCAAGGCAGGGATCAACGCCCGCGGACCCGGTGAGACCAAGCTTGAGACCGACCGACGCAAGATCCTTGAACGCGTGCGCAAGATCGAACGCGAGCTCAAGGAGGCGGCCAGGTCAAGGGACACCCGGAGCAAGCAACGGCGCCGTACCGGGGACCCCGTGGTCGCGATCGTGGGCTACACGAACGCAGGGAAGTCGACCCTGTTCAACCGATTGACTGACGCTGGCGTGCTTGTCGAGGATCGTCTCTTCGCAACCCTCGACTCGACGGTGCGCAAGCTCGAACTCCCCCACGGCCACACCGCACTCGTTTCGGACACGGTCGGCTTCGTCCGCGACCTCCCCCACGAGCTCGTCGAGGCATTCGCATCAACCCTTGAAGAGGTGGCCGATGCCGACCTCCTCGTCCATCTCGTCGATGCCACCGACGATGACCCCGACGCACAGATCAACGCCGTGCGCACCGTCCTGACGGAGATCGGTGCAGACTCAGTGGATGAGCTCGTCGTCTTCAACAAGATCGACGCCGCTGATGCCAATGCCGTGACGCGACTCCGGGCACTCCGACCGGATGCCAGCTTCATTTCGGCACAGTCCGGCGAAGGTATCGAGCTCCTCCTCGACGACGTCGCACGGGGGCTCAACGCACTCACCGTCGAGATGCAACTGGCAATCCCGTACGCACGTGGTGATGTCCTCGCCGAGATCCATGCGACCGGTGATGTCCTCAAACAGGACCACACGGACTCCGGCACAGACCTCACGGTGCGGCTTCCCAACGACGAGGCCCACCGCTTCCGCGCCTTCGTGGCCTAGCTGGCCTCAGATCAGATCCAGCACACCGGGCCGCTGACTCTCAGGGGGTTCGCGTTCGGGTGGTTCCGACAGGTCGATGATGACCGCTTGACCGGAAGCCACGGTTTCGGGTATCAACACGAGCCCGACGTACCCGACCTGGATCACCAGCGCCACCACGCCGGCCGACCACAGCCCGAGTGACGTCGGCCAAACGGGTAGCACAGGGATCAACGCGCCGATGACCCATGCAATCTGGAACATGGTCTCGGCGTTGGTGAAGGCACGGGCCCGGTCCAGCTCGCCGACCGTTGTATGCATCATCCCGTCGAAGGCAAACTTGGCCATCCCCCAGGCAAACCCCGCAGCTGCGACCAACACGGCTGCCGCCGCGAGCGACACCCATTGCGCGGCCATGAATGCGGCTATCGCCTCGACAGCGAGCGCACCGACCACCATCGGCTCCTCGCGCACATACGATCCGATGAGTGGCGCCGCCCATGCGGCGAGGAAGTAGCCGAACCCTGCCGCCCCGAGCAGAAGGGCGAGGCCCCCGAATCCGTCGTCCTGTTCGGCTATGGCGAACGCGATGAGGAATACGAGATACCCATTGAGGAACCGAACACCTGCCGTGGCGAACCTCGTGAGCCTGATGGACCGTGAGAGGCTCCGGCGTCGAAGGGGGGCTCCGCCGTGGGCTTTGCTCCTGATCGGCGGAAGCTGATACGCCGACACGGTGGACACGAGATACAGCGCGATGGCACCCATCAGGACACCTGAAGGACCCACAATCGCGTCGAGACCGACCCCGACAGGAATGAGCAACGCAGCCGCGATCACACCGGCGCGTGCCAGGCGTGCGTTGGCTTCGATCAGCTCGTCCGTGTTCTTGACGACCACAGGAAGAACGCTTGAACGCGAGATCCCGTGGAAGCGTGACAACACGAGCGAGAGGAACGCGAAGGGGAACAACCAGAGCGAATCCACCGTGACGATGAGCATGCCTGCGACAGCCGCCCGACCGATCGCCGAGGCTGCGAGACCGGTTCTGTATGCGCCGGGGGATCGTTCGAAGAGCCTTCCGAGAACCGGTCCGAGAAGGGCGAACGGCGCCAATGTGAGCACGAGGTACAGCGCGACGTTGGTTCGTGCCTCGGTTGAGGGGACCGAGAAGAACAGCGAACCAGCGAGGGCGACAGCGACCAGCGCATCCCCTGCAACCGAGGCGCCATGGGACTCGGCAAGCCGTCCGTAGCCGTGTCCCCAGCCGCGGAAGACCGACACCAGCGCCACGCCGAAGGACCGTGTCAGCCTTCGGAATCGGTCTCTGGGATGTCGGCGTTCCACCATGCAGCGACGATATCGCACCACGACCAAAACCAGCGGGAACCTACAACAGCTGGGTTGCGAGTTCGGCGAGCGGACTGCGGACCGTCCGCTCCATCGTGACGTGACCGAACATCGGATTGCCCTTGAACTTCTCGATCAACGCGGCGAGACCCCCGAACGGCGACACGTACGGATTGTCGACCTGTGTCAGATCGCCACAGAACACGACCTTCGAATTGGCGGCCATCCGGGTGAGGATCACCTTGAGCGTCGGCAGTTCAAGGTTCTGGGCCTCGTCAACGATGACCAACTCGTTCGTGATGGATCGACCTCTGAGATATGTGACGGCGGCCATCTCGAGGATGTCCCGATCGAACAGCTCCTCAACCGCGTGGCGAGGATTGCCGCCGCCCTCTCCCCCGAACAGGGCGTAGAGGTTGTCGTGTACCGCTGCCATCCATGGTTCGAGTTTCTCGGACAGGTCCCCGGGGAGGAACCCGACCTCCTGGCGACCGACCGCGATGAGGGGGCGATACACCGAAACCCGTCGATACCGACCTTGCTCGATCACCTGTTCAAGCCCGGCAGCAAGGGACAGGAACGTCTTGCCTGTTCCCGCCATTCCCATGAGGCTCACCGCCTGGATGTCGGGATCGAGGAGAAGGTCCGCTGCAAATGTCTGCCGGGTGTTCTTCGTCTCGACACCAAAGAGCTGCCTGGCACCGGGGATGCGGACGGCCACCGGATCAGGACCGGACTCTGCCACTCGGGCCAGTGCAGACGCAGACCCCGGGCCCTTGAGGACGAGATACTGGTTCACGATGCCGTCGATCTCGGGGATGACGGCCTTGCCCGAGTCGTACATCTGATCGATGACATCTGCATCGACCTCGACCTCGAGGACCCCGCTGTACGACTCGTCGACAACCACCGTGTCGCCGCGATAGTCCTCGACGGCGACACCGAGCTGGGCTCCCTTGATCCGAAGCGCCGCATCCTTCGTGACGAGGACCGCCCCCTCGGTCTGATCGTCGAGGTTGAGGCACGTCGCAAGGATCCGGTGATCGGGAGTCGAGGGATCGAGTACCTCAGGAAGGCGGTCGGAGTGGATCCCGTTGAGTTCGATCCGCAGCGTTCCACCCGATGGAAGATTGCGAGGCTTTGCGAGTCCTCCCTCGAGCGACGCCCCGAGGTCCTCAAGAATCCGGATGGCCCGCCGCGCATTTGCACCGACCTCGTCCATGCGTGTCTTCTGACGATCGAGTTCCTCGACAACCACGAGAGGGAGAACGACGTCGTGCTCGTCGAAGCGGAACATCGACTGGGGATCTGCAAGCAGTACACACGTGTCAAGTACGTACGATCGCCGACTCATCGCTCGATTCGCGGTCCGTTGCAGCACTCAACGAACCTACCCATGGAATGCATCCAAAGCAACGACCCACGACTCGCCGACGGCCGGAAACGGATCGTTGCTCATCCCCTGGCTTCACCGGAATGCCATACTCGCAACCATGAAGTACGCAGTCATCGGTGCAGGGTCGTGGGGCACGACCATCGGCGCGATGCTCACGGCATCGGTCGAAACGGTCCTGTGGTGCCGGAACGGCGACCTCGCCGACGAGATCACCACGGAGCACCGGAACTCGGCATATCTCGACGGCTTCGAGCTCCCCGATGCCCTCACCGCCACGACGGACATCGAGCGGGCCGTGAGCGGAGCCGATGTCGTGGTGATGGGTGTCCCGTCCCACGGATACCGCAGTGTCCTCGAGTCATGCGCTGCTTTCATCGGACCTTCGACCCCCGTTCTCTCCCTGTCGAAGGGCATCGAGCAGGAAACCCTGATGCGGATGACCGAAGTGACCCTCGACGTACTTCCCGACCACGACCCGGACATCGTCGGTGTGCTCACGGGTCCGAACCTTGCTCGGGAGATCATGGATGGCCAACCGGCAGCCACCGTGATCGCGCTTGGGGACGACGCACAAGCGGCGACCATGCAACAGGTGTTCATGGCCAGAACATTCCGGGTCTACACGAATCCCGACGTCGTGGGATCCGAGATCGCCGGCGCCATCAAGAACGTCATGGCGATCGCCGCCGGCATGGCGGCAGGCAAAGGCTTCGGGGACAACACGCTTGCCACGCTCGTCACCAGGGCGCTCGTTGAGATGACACGTCTCGGCGTTGCGATGGGCGGCGATGTCCGGACCTTTTCGGGACTCGCCGGCCTCGGCGATCTGATCGCAACCTGCAACTCGTCCCAGTCACGCAACCACAAGGTGGGTTTCGCTCTCGGTCAGGGTCAACGGCTCGATGACATCATCGCCGACATGAACATGGTCGCCGAAGGGGTGAAGTCGACGAGTGGCATCCTGCGTCTGGCTGACCGGTACAGCGTCGACATGCCGATCGCCCGTCAGGTCGGGCGGGTTCTGTACGAGGATCTTGATACGACGGAAGCCCTCACAGAGCTGATGACCCGGGCAGCCAAGAGCGAGTTCAAGGGCTAGCAAACGGCGATCGGACACGCGCGGCGTGATCGGCGACGGTCAGCGACCCGGTGGTGAGGGAGGTTCGAACGCATCGCGAGCCTCGATGACCTGCGTTCGGATGACACAGCCACCGACATGGTCATTGACGAGACCCATCGCTTGCATGAATGCGTACGCCGTTGTCGGGCCGACGAAACGCCAACCACGTCGCTTGAGATCCTTTGACAGTGCGGTCGAAACCTCGGTGGTTGCGGGAATCGTCGATGGCGCGGGCCCTCGGGGAGGTTCAAACCCCCACAAGTAGGCAGCAAGACTTCCGAACTCGTCGGCGAGATCGACCGCTCGCGCGGCGTTGTTGATCGTCGCCTCGATCTTGCCACGATGGCGGACGATCCCGGCGTCGCCGAGCAGCCTGGCGATGTCGGCTTCCCCGAACCCCGCAACGACGTTCCGGTCGAATCCGGCGAACGCCGAACGGAAGTTCTCTCGCTTGCGCAAGATCGTGAGCCAGCTCAGCCCTGCCTGGAAACCTTCGAGGCAGATCTTCTCGAACAGTCGTACATCGTCGCCCTGGGGGAATCCCCATTCCGTGTCGTGATAGATCTGATAGTCGTCGTCGCCGACGCCCCAATGACAACGCGCCCGTCCATCATCCCCGATGGCGACGTCACGCATTCAGGTCGGCCGCTGCCGCTGCGCGCTCCTGCGCCGCTTTGGAGTGCTCGAGGATGACCCGCATCACCGCTTCCATGTAGTCGGGCTCCAGACCGATCGCTTCGGCGTCCGCACGCACCTCGTTGATCAACTCGGCTTCACGATCAGGCGAGTGCATGGGCTGGTTCCTTGCGTGCTTGATCAGCCCGATCTCCACGGAGTTCTGGAGTCGGCGTGCGACGAGTTTGAGCAGTTCACGGTCGATGCGGTCGATCTCGTCACGCAGCGATGGGATCCCGAGCCCCTCCATCAGCGCCGCAAAGCCGGCCGTATCCAGATGCCCGCCGGCACGGAACCTCGCGGCATCAGGGTCCGGGTGAACGGCGACCATGAGACCATCGGCACCGGCTATGCGCGCAGCCAGTGCAAGCGGGAGAATCAGATCGAGGGATCCGACGATCGGCGCGGGGTTGACGAGCACAGGGAGGTCGGACATCTGCTGGACAACCGCCACTGCGGAGATGTCGACGGTTCCCGAAGTTCTGGGATCGTGGCTCTGGGACCCACGATCACACAGCAATACGTCGCCACCGCGTTCAGTCACGGTGTCTGCGGCGGCGAGCCACTCGTCGATGGTTGCCTCGGCTCCACGATGAACGACCACCACACGCTTGGTGTCACCGGCAGCTGCCAGGAGCCGCTCGTCGTGCATCCGAGACGGTCCGATCTCGAGGATGTCGATGTGGGGCGTGATCAACGCGACCTGATCGGGATCGAATGCGAACGTGGCGCTGGCAATGCCGGCGCTCTTGGCTGCATGTTCGAGGAGTAGCACGCCCTCACGGCCCGAAGGTTCGAAATCTCCGGCAACATCTGGTGGGAGGAACGTTGCGGAACGGATCACGAGCCCGCCCGCTTGGCTGACGGCCAGAGCTGCGGCAACGATCTGGTCCTCCGATTCGACCGCACCTGGTCCTGCGAGCACGGGGAAGGAGCCATCTCCGAACCGAACCTCGGCCGATGTGACGACGCGCGTGTCGAGATCGGGCTTCCGATCGCTCTTGAGTTGGGGATCGCGATGTGTCACTGTCGCCTCGTGTCGGGCCGCGATGTTACCCCTCAAGGAGACGGCGACTTGCCTCGGCGAGCAGCGGAGCGATCGGTTCGAACGCTGCGAAACGCTCGTCGGTCGTCTGACCTGCCACATACCGTGCGTATATCTGCTCGATGATGACAGCGATGCGGAACAGGGCGAGTGCCTCGTAGTAGTCGACCCTGGACAGGTCGAATCCGGTGCGGTCGGCGTACCGTTGCATCACCTCGGACTTCGGGAACACCTCGCCGATGGCGACGCTCCGGGAGCCGAAGACGAGGTAGGTCGGATCACCGGGCTGGGCCCAGTAGGCGAGAAGGGTCCCGACATCGACGAGCGGATCACCACGGGTCGCCATGTCCCAGTCGAACACGGCGACGAGGGAGCCGTCGTCGCCCACCATCGTGTTGTCGAGTTTGTAGTCGTTGTGAAGGACCACAGCACGTTGCGGCGCCGGCACCGCGGCGCTGAGCAACTCGGCCACCACCTCCATGTCGCGTACCGGTCTGGTCGCTGCCGCAAACCACCGGCCTTCCCAACCAGAGATCTGGCGCTGGACGAATCCGGCCGGTCTGCCGAGATCCCCGAGACCCGTCGCGGCGGGATCCACAAGATGGAGATCGGCCAACCCGTCGATCAGCGACTCGGCCACGCGATGCTGCTTCGAACGATCAGCGAGGACGTCTGGCCATTCCTTCCGAATCACGTATCCGGTGCGACGTTCCATCACAAAGAACGGTTTCCCCATCACGCCGGGGTCATCGCAGAAGTGATACACGTGAGGTGCCAACGGGTACCACCCTGTGAGATGGCTGAGCACCCGGTATTCACGGCCCATGTCGTGTCCGCCTTTGGCAACCTCACCCAATGGCGCTCGTCGCAGGACGTACTCGTTGCCGTCGGGAGCTATCGCCCTGTATGTGAGGTTGGCCGCACCACCGGGAAACTGGTCGAACCTGATCTCCCCTTCCCCGAAGCGATCGGGCAGCGCAGATCGGAGGTGCGCCGCGACCGCGGCCTCATCGAACCGCTCCTCGGGTCGTATCGGTGCCGTGTCCTTCATGGGGTGCCGTCCCGCGTTGCTGCCGCGCTGCCGGGTGGCAGCAGTCGTCTCACTGCCAACCGAATCCAACGATGGCGATTGCGATCGCCACTGTCAATGCGAGCTCGATGCCGTGGCGAATCACCGAGATGCCCACAGCCCGCATCCCAGGCCGGGTCTCGACTCGGATGACGCCGAGCATTCCTCCTCCGACGAGCACGGTTGCGGCGATGAGCCACGCACGATCGGCACCGACCGCCGGCGTTCCCGCAAACCGGTCCACCATCATTGCCAGGAAGACTCCCGACAGGAACAGATTGCTGAACACGAAGTACCGCATCGCTCGCGACCGGTCGCTTCGCAGCCGTATTGCCAGACCCACGAACAGCACCGAGAGGATGGTTGCCGTCGACGCGTACACCCACCCGAGACCTCCGACCGGCACCAACAACACCGTCACGCCTGCCGCGACCACCGAGTACCACATGATGTTCGCGAGGGTCGGCCCTTCCCCGACCACGACAGGAAGCATCGGCACCGAAGCGGCTCGGTAGTCGCTCTCGTACTTGAGTGAAAGCGCCCAGAAGTGTGGCGGTGTCCAGAAGTAGATGATGGTGAACATCACCCATGGCACAACCGTGAGCTCACCTGCGTACGCAGCCCAACCGATGAGGGCGGGCACGGCCCCCGCTGCTCCTCCGATCACGATGTTTTGCGTCGTCGACCGCTTCAGGAACATGGTGTAGGCCAGGACATAGCCGACAAAGGCCAAGCCCGAGAGCACACCTGCAAGGAGATTGGCTCCGACTGTGAGAACGACGAACCCGGCGACGCCGAGCGAAATGCCGAACACCGTCGCATGGGACGCCTTGACGCGGTCGGTCGGAAGTGGACGTCGTATCGTCCGCTGCATCAGCCGATCGATGTCCGCGTCGTACACCTGGTTGATGACATTGGCACCGCCCGCAGACAGGGCACCGCCGATCAGCGCAACCGCTATCAACGTCAGCCCGGGCCAGCCATCGGCAGCCACCACGACGGCGGGAATCGTCGTTATCAGCAGCAGCTCGATGATCCGCGGTTTCGTCATCTCGATATACGTGCCGAGCATGGAGGTTGGTTGTCTCGCCATGGGGTCAGGCCGCCTCGAGCAACGGCGAGCGGTCCGTGTCAGCCAGCGTGGTGGCACCGAACAGCACGAACGAGATCCACAGGACATCAGCCACCATCAGGTGGACGACTTGGGCGTAGAGCGGCGTCAGGAGGAGGATGTTCGCTATTCCGATGAACATCTGGCTGAAGACGATGATGGTGACCCAGAGGGACATACGTTTCGAACGAGCGCCAGCTGACAACGACAGCCGCATCGCGACCCACGCCACGAAGATGCCGCCAGCGACGGCAACAACAGGATGGATGACCCGCAGCCGAAGCAGGAGCGGCGCAGTCGGGCCGAACTCATCAGCGATGCCAGACGCAACGGAGTCGGCTGGGAAGACGGCATCCCCGATGGCGTTGAGAGCCCCCGTCGCACCCAGCACGAGGATGGTTGCAGCGCCGGCGACCAACCACCGCACGGTGCGTTTGTCGTATGCCCGCGGTGCCGGATGACCGGATCCCCACCATGCGGTCAACGTCAGCGCTCCAAGGAGAAGGAACGTGTTCGTCAGATGGAGCGCCACCGCCACCATCCGACCCCCCGAGATGTCGTCTTCGACCCACCCGAACAGAACGAGAGCGGCACCGAGAAGGGCTTCGATGACAAGGAGAACAGCCGATACGAATGCCGCCCGGCGCACGATGTGACCCCGGTCGTACACCCACAGCGCCATGAAGAACAACGCTGCAACCCCGAGTCCTGCGAGGAACGAGGATGCTCGATGGGAGAACTCGATGGCGGTCTCGACCGCAGGATTCGGCGGGATGAATTGATCGCCGCACTTGGGCCAAGACGCCCCACAACCTGCGCCCGAACCGGTGGCCCGGACAATGGTCCCACCAGCGATGACCGCGAGGTTGAACACCACGGTGGCCCACGCTACCCACGAAAAGGCACGCTGGCGGGTCGACATCGGTTCCGTCATTGCATGAAGGCTACCGGCGAACCGGCGGGTCGAGCCGTCGCCCGCATCGCACGAACGCCCAAGATACGGGGCGGTGCACCCCCCAACAACGACTACCCTTGGTTCATGAAGCGCATCATTCTGCTCATCGCGATTGCCGCCATTGCTGCAATCATCTACAAGATCCTGACCTCCGAGATTCCGCTCGAAGAATCCTGATGGCGCATCCGGCCGTCAGGTACTTCGGAACTGCCACCAATCTCGTCGCACTCCACGGCTTCGCTTCGACGGGTGAGCAGTTCGCCGACCTGAGCGACCTCATCGATCGCCCGGTGTCGGCACCGGACCTGCCGGGCCACGGACGATCCCATGGCGCACCGTGCGATTTCCAGGCAGTGCTCCGATGGCTGAGCGATGTCATACCACCCGGCGCTCCGCTCCTCGGCTACTCCCAGGGAGCGCGCCTCGCTTTGGCAGGCACCTGTCTCGGGTATCTCCACCCGAGCTCCCTCATCCTGATCTCAGGCACACCAGGAATCGAGGATGAATCCGAACGCGTCGATCGCAAGACAGCGGATGACGAACTCGCATCCAAGATCGAATCGATGCCCATCGGCGACTTCATCGACGAGTGGACGAACACGGGGCTGACATCGATGACCCATCTACCGAGAGACATCCGCTCAGCCGATCGGGCCATCCGGGTCGAGAACACGCCGGCCGGGCTCGCCGCCGCTCTCCGTGGCTACGGGCAGGGAGCGATGCCATCCGTATGGCCACACCTACCGAAGTTGAAGGTTCCCACGCTGCTCGTCGCTGGCAGTCGGGACCGCAAGTACCGCGATGTTGCGTTGCAGACGGCCGAAGCCATCGGAGCGCTGGCCACGGTCGAGATCATCGACAGCTCAGGCCACAACCCCATGTTCGACCAACCCGAGGAACTTGGTGAGTTGATATCAGGTTTCCTCGATGGGAACGGCTGAACCCGTACTCCAGTCGTAGAAACCTCGTCCCGACTTCTGCCCGAGCCGCCCATCGGCGACCATGGTGCGCAGCAGGTCAGGAGGTTCGAACCGGTCGCCGTAGACCGACGCAAGGTGTTCGGCGATGCCGAGTCGAACGTCAAGCCCGACGAGATCCCCGAGCATCAGGGGGCCCATCGGGTGTCGGTAGCCAAGCGCCATGGCCCGATCGATGTCGGCGGGAGCGGCAACACCTTGTTCCACCATCCGGATGGCCTCCAGACCCACCAGAACACCGAGCCTGCTTGTGGCGAAGCCGGGAGCATCGTTGATCACCGCTTGTTCCATGTCCAG
The DNA here is from genome assembly GCA_965368815.1 of uncultured Acidimicrobiia bacterium. Lineage (GTDB taxonomy): Bacteria > Actinomycetota > Acidimicrobiia > Spongiisociales > UBA5794 > UBA5794. The sequence continues at coordinate 27,090 of CBDUOH010000009.1, read as the reverse complement.
GAACCGAACCATGTCGGCGACCCGGTCGAGGGTGGTTGCACTGGTTGCCGATCCCCTGATCACCTCGACGAGCGAAATCGCCCACACCGGGTTGAAGAAGTGCATCCCCACGAACCGATCCGGTGCCGACAGTGCCGATGCCAGCGTGTCGATCGAGATGCTCGAGGTGTTGGATGCAAGCACCCCGGGCGAGCGAGCCTCTGCTTCGGCGAGCAAACGCCGTTTGAGGTCGACGTTCTCAACGACCGCTTCGACGATCAGATCCAGCTCGGGATCAAGATCGGGGATCGACCCGACCGGGACCACCAGCGCCGAAGCGGCTGAGGCGTCGGGGATCTTGCCCCGCTCCTGGGCTGTGTCAAGGGTCGTGGCCACTTTCTGGACTGCTGCTCTGGCGGTGGCGAGATCGACATCGACGAGGGCAACCGAAGCACCGTTGGCAGCAAAGCGATGAGCGATACCGACACCCATCGTTCCCCCACCTATGACTGCTACGCGCATGGCACACCTCTCAGCGCACGACGATACCCCACGCCGGCCTCCACCACCGCTGTCGCTGCCGACGGACGTGCTGCAACGGTCACCAACCGGACGACGGCCGATAATGTCCCCCCAATGGAACCCATTCGGCTCACGCAGTACAGCCACGGCGCTGGTTGAGCGTGCAAGCTCGGACCTGACGAGCTGGCGCAGGTTCTGCGCCCCCTGCACAACTCACCCGCTACGGCTCATCCGGACCTCGTCGTAGGTTTCGCCGGTTCTGACGACGGCGGCGTATTCCGGATCGATGACACGCGCTCACTCATCCAGACCGTGGACTTCTTCACGCCGATCGTCGACGAACCCTACGACTGGGGTCGGATCGCTGCCGCCAACGCCCTGAGCGATGTCTACGCAATGGGTGGCGACCCCGTGACAGCTTTGCAGCTGGTCGGTTGGCCGCGCGACGTCATCCCATTCGAGTTGCTCACGCAGGTGCTCGAGGGCGGGCTTGCTGTCATGGAAGAGGCGCGATGCACCGTGATCGGCGGACACTCGATCGACGACCAGGAGCCGAAATACGGGTTCGCCGTCACCGGATTCGTCCCCACCGATGAGGTCGTTCGGAACAGCGACGCGCAACCCGGCGATGTCCTTGTGCTGACGAAGCCGATCGGCACCGGTGTGATCGCAACGGCAATCAAACAGGGCAGTGCCACCCCCGAGGTCCGCGACTCGGCGGTGGACGTCATGACCAGGCTCAACCGTGATGCCGCCGCAGCGGCTCGCCGGGTTGGGGTACGGGCCGGTACGGACGTGACCGGGTTCGGACTCCTCGGGCATCTTTCGGAGATTGTGCGTGCCTCGGGGGTGAGTGCCGAGATCGACGCCGGATCGGTTCCCATCATCGAGGGGGCCGCAGCATTGGCACACCAAGGCTTCATACCGGGTGGGACCCGGCGCAATCTCGCGTCGGTGATCGCCATGACCGATTTCGACGACACCGATGAGACCGTGCAACTCCTCCTCGCTGACGCACAGACCAGCGGTGGACTGCTCATCAGCGTGGATCGAGCCCTTGAAGGTGCGCTCCATGCAGCTCTCGAGGACAACGGTGTTCATGGATGGACCGTCGGCAGGGTCGTCGAGCGCCAGTTTTCCGACGGACCATCGGGAGCAATCCGGGTTCGGTAGCGGTTTGGCAAGCTTGTGCTTGCTACTCGTGGCCAAACCGATATCCTGTCTGCTGCTGGGTCGCTTTGTCGACCCTTGTGGACCCCTCGTCCCCCCTGGGGGTTCACCAACCCCGCAATGAGCCCCCACCCCCCTGGGGGCTCGTTGCATCGCCGTGTGTCCGAGCAAGCTGCGCCCAGGTCGATAGGCTGGCTACGCCATGAAGATTCGAATCCCCCGACCGCGCCAGTTCGGCTCAACGATCCGGGAACTTGCACGTCGGCGACCCGCCGAAGCCGAGGAGTACCTCGATTCCCACCAAGAGGCGTGGGAGGAACTCGCCGGTCAGGATCCACACGACGCAGCCGACATCCTTGAAGCACTCGACGAGGTCGGTGCTGCAGACCTCCTGATGGGACTCGGGCTTGAGAACGCTGGTGAGGTGCTCGACGAGATGCACCCCGAAGCCGCGGCCGATGTGCTCGAGGAACTCGAACCGGGCGATGCAACCAGGATGCTCGCCCAGATGGAACCCGATCAGGCTGCTGACGTGGTTGCCGTCCTCGAAGCCGAGCGGCGCACCGAGATCCTCGCCGGCCTCGACCACGATGCTGCCAACGAGATAGAAGACCTGCTCATCCATGCCGCCGATTCGGCCGGCGGCATGATGACAACCGACGTCGCTGCGCTTCCCATCGACATGACGGCAGGGGCCGCGATCGAAGAATTGCGGCGGCTCCACGACGAGCTCGGCTCGAACCTCCTGTATGTGTATGCGGTCGATGCCGACCAGCGACTCGTCGGTGTGGTCTCGTTCCGCGATCTCGTGTTCGCCAAACCGACCTCGACCATTCGTGACGCAATCGAACCGTCGTTGATCACCGTGCGTCCCGACACCGACCGTGAACACGTCGCAGATCTCATCTCGCGCTATCGGTTGATCGCCATTCCCGTGGTCGAGAACGATGGTCGTCTCGTCGGTATGGTCAAGTTCTCCGAGGCCATCGAGGCAATCCAAGCGGAAGTCGGCGAGGACATCGCCGTGATGGTGGGTGCCGGTGAAGAGGAAAGCGTCTTCACACCGGTGCTGCAGTCCGTCCGCCGTCGGCTCCCGTGGATCCTGTTCAACCTCGTGGTCGGACTCCTCATCGCTGGCGTCATCTCACGGTTCGAAGCCACCCTCACCACGTATGCCGTCCTGGCTGCATACATGCCGACGATTGCGTTGCTGTCCGGCAACTCGGGAGCGCAGAGCCTGGCGGTCATCATCCGCGCAATGGCAGTGGGTGATCTCCCGAGCGGGCGTGCCACACGGGCCATCCGACGCGAGGTCCTCGTCGGACTCGTGGACGGGACTGCAGTGGCGTCGGCGGGTGCCGTCGTCGCAACCCTCACCCTACGGCTGTTCGAAGGCGATTCCGGAGCATCAGTGGCCCAGATCGACATCGCCATCATCGTCTTCGTCGCCATCTGGGTGTCGTTCCTGGTCGCTGGAGTGGTCGGCTCCGGTATTCCCATCGCATTGCGCAAATTCGGTCAGGATCCCGCCCTTGCGTCCAACATATTCCTCACGATGATCACCGACGCCGTCAGCTTCTCCGGCTTCCTGCTGACGGCGACCCTACTGCTCCCCTGACCCGGCGGTCAGCTTCCGAGTACGCCCGAACCCGATGAGGAGAATGGGCCAAGGTATGTGATCTCGAACCCGTTGTCGAGCCTTGCGAAGTAATGGTCCGAGATGCTCGCGAGATCGGCATTCGTTGCATCGGGATCGATCACGATGGCCGCTGCCGCTGCGTCATCGATCACATGGACGGACCACACGGGCGGAAACAGTTCGACGACCTCGGCAATCAGGTCCTGCAGGTCGATGTCGGTGAGACTTTCGTAGCTCGTCGGGTCGAGCAACACGACCAGTTCGTCCCCCGGTGCATTTGCGATGGGGTTTCGGTCGATGATCTGATACTTCGGAGCCGACAGCTGGTCGACGGGCGCCAAAGTCGTCGTGGTATCGGGAACCGACGTCGACGTCGCCGTCGGGAGTTCGACCAGAGACGTCGGTGTAGCGGTGGTCGTGGGGCTGTCCGCTCCGCCTTGGCAAGCAGCCAGAACCACAGCGGCTCCCGCCACCAGGATGATGCGTCGTGCAGTCATGGACATGAGCCGATGCTACAGGCAAATGTCAATTGCGCCCGAACTCACCCGACCAATCATCAAAGCTCATCCCATCGAGCCATTCGGTCCCATGTACAACCCTGAACAATGACGCAACGTCATCGAAGTCCTCAGCAGAGGGACGCCGTTCGAGCTCGTACATCGCCATGTCGAGAAGCGGTCGCCATGCCCGGACTCCGAGCGAGAGGTCGACCCGTGACCTCCAGTCGAGTGTCTGGTCGTCACGTCTGGGGTCTTCGATCCAGAACCGTTGGAGCTTCTCAGCGACCCTGGCGATGCGTCGGAGATGTTTCGACAATTCCCGGTCGAGATCGGCCGTGGCGGAGATCCCGTCCGCCCAATCCACGAGCATCTGGTCGTTCCAGCCCACGGGATGCATGACGACCGTCTCGTACAGGAGTTCGATTTCGCCGACGAGCGTGCTCATGTGGTCTCAGCCGCTACCAGATCCGAGAAGGCCCGCTTGAGCCGCACCGTGAGCGGACCGGTTGGGAAGTCGACGTCCCCGACGCGACGAACCGGAGCCACTTCCCTCACGGTGGACAGGATGAACACCTCATCGCTTGCGAGGAGTTCGTCGATCGAGAACCGACCCTCGCGTACCTCGATGCCCAGGACACCGGCAAGCTCGACGGTCGCTGCCCTGGTGACCGATTCGAGAATGTTGGCATCGAGGCTCGGCGTGTACACGGCACCGTCTGCTACCCAGCCGATTGAGAACGTCGGACCTTCAAGCACCGATCCGGAGCTACCGACCAATACGGCATCGTCGAACCCGTGAGCCTTCGCCGCGATCGTGGCGGCAAGATTCGGACCGTATGAGAGCGTCTTGGCGCCGGTGAGCTCGCTCGTCCTCCCATCGGGGTGCCAAGGGGCTTCGATGACATCGAGGGCGAACGACTCTGGCAACGACGGCAACTCCTCGAGAAACACAATCACCGAATTGTCGGAGCCCAGGTGCTGCATGTCGCGCCCGCCGGTCACGAAGACCCGCAGGACCCCATCGCCACCTGACCGAGCAACCGCGGTGCACCACCGTGCGATGTCCCCGGGCTCATCGATGGGAATGCGAAGATTGTCCGCACTCCGTTCGAGGCGTGCGAGGTGTTGGGCCTGACGGAAGGCCACGCCGTTGTAGGAACGCATCGCTTCGAAACATCCATACCCTCGCTGGAAACCGATGTCGAAAACCGACACGGTCGCGTCCGCAGGATCGACAGCAACGCCATTGATCCACACCTGCCCGATCACCCGCGTCACGGCCGGTACCGATTCGTTATGGGCAGCCGCCGGTCACGTCCGAAGGCCTTCTTCGATATCTTCACGCCCGGTGCAGCCTGTCTGCGTTTGTATTCGTTGCGATCGACCATCGCAGCTATCCGGTTGACCAGCGCGGCATCATGGCCGTCCGCGATGATTTCCACCGCGGTTCGGTCATGCTCGATGTACATCTCGAGGATCTCGTCGAGCACCTCATACGGGGGCAGCGAGTCGGAATCCAGCTGATCGGGACGCAATTCCGCAGAAGGCGGTTTGGTGATCGTGGCAACCGGTATCACCTCGCCGTCGCGATTGCGCCAACGAGCCAAGTCGTACACGGTGGTCTTGTACACGTCCTTGAGCACGGAATACCCCCCTGCCATGTCTCCATAGAGCGTGGCGTATCCCACCGCCATCTCGGACTTGTTGCCCGTGGCTACAACCATCGATCCGAACTTGTTCGAGAGTGCCATGAGGATCGTCCCACGGATCCGCGCCTGAAGGTTCTCTTCGGCAACGTTCTCGACGGTATCGGCGAACTGCGGTGCCAGAGCATCGAGAAACCCCGAAAAGACGTCGTCGATCGGGATCACATCGATCCGGATACCGAGACGCTCGGCGAGGTCGATCGAGTCGTCAACGCTTCCCGTCGACGAATATCGGGTTGGCATGGTGACCCCGTGGACCGAATCGCTCCCCAGTGCGTCCACCGCAATCGCCGCGGTGAGCGCTGAGTCGATGCCTCCGGACAGTCCGACAACCACGTCGGAGAACCCGTTCTTCGAGACGTAGCCGGCGAGACCGGTTGTCAGGGCTCGGTAGACCTCTTCCTCGGTTTCGAGGTCGGGAGCAACAGTCGGCTTGTGGTTCGTCCGTTCCCGAAGCCGTGCCGGCGAGACCTCCACGACGGCCAGAGTGGGAGTGGTCGGACGTTCGCCTGCGACCTCGATGTCGATACTGAAACGGCCCGGTTCGAACAGCGGGGATCGATGCACGAGCACGCCGTCGGGGTCGATCACCATCGAGCCGCCATCGAAGACGAGCTCATCCTGCCCTCCGACACAGTTCACGTACACGATGTGGGTGCCGGTGGCAGTCGCTCTCGAGGTGAGGAGGTCGAGCCGTTCTTGGCTCTTGCCCACGTGGTACGGCGATCCGTTGATGTTGAGTAAGACCTCGGCGCCACCTCGCGCTTGGAGTGTCGGAGGGCCGTCTGGCTCCCAGATGTCCTCACAGATCGAGATACCGCACAGCACACCCCCTATCACATGGAGTTCAGGCCGGGTCCGTCCTTCGGCGAAGTATCTCGCTTCATCGAACACGCCATAGTTGGGCAGCAGCGTCTTGTGGTAGACCCCGGCGACAGAGCCGTGTGCCACAACAGCGGCTGCATTGGTGACGCGGCGAGGGACCGAGTCATCGTCGACGCGGCCGTTCGCAAGACGATCGACGAACCCGACCACCACCGTGGTTGCGCCCGAACGCTTGGCGATCGTCTCAAGGGCAGCGAGGTTCGCATCGATGAAGCCCGCTCGCAACACCAGATCCTCCGGCGGATACCCGGTGATGGCGAGTTCGGGCAACAACAGGACATCAGCGGCATCGTGCTCCGCCCACGCGATGGCGTCCAGAATCTGAGCCGTGTTGCCCTCGATGTCCCCCACCGTGAGATCGAGCTGGGCCCCTGCGACCCGCAGAGTCCTCGTCACACACCCTCCACGGTCTCGGCGATGAGATGATCGACGACCAGTTTCATGGCGTCCTCGGGTTGTGCCCCGTTTGCGACAGCGGCGTTGTAGACCTCGCGCTGACGGTCGGCACTCGTTCCTTCTGCAACGATGGTCCGAATCCGTTCGAGGTGCCCCATGGCGCCGATCTCGATCGATTCCACCCGAACGATGTCGATGAGCTCCGCGGCAAGGTCGGACATCGGCACGAGGCTGCCTTTGCCGAAATCGATCAACGACTGGTCCACACCGTATCGCTGGGCCCGCCAGTTGTTCTCCTGGATGAGCATGCGAGAGTACGTTCGCCACCGACGATTCTCGGACCGGAGGCGGTAGAGCATCGCCAACAGCGACTGGTACGCGGCCGCGATGGCCAACGCATCGTCGACCTTGGTGCAGATGTCCGTCGAGCGCATCTCAAGCGTCGGGTAGCGGGACGACGGTCGGATGTCCCACCAGAGCTTCGACGCATCCTCGATCACACCGGTGGTGACCAACATCTCGACATGGTTCTGATAGTCGGACCAGCTGTTGAACTCGTCGGGCAGCCCGGTTCGCGGCATCGACCGGAACACCGCGGTCCGATAGCTCTTGAGTCCGGTGTCCTCACCGTGCCAGAACGGGGAAGAACCCGAGATTGCCAGCAGGTGAGGCAGGAAATAGGTGACCTGGTTCATCAGCTCGACCCGAAGATTCTCGTCGTCGATACCGACGTGGACGTGCATGCCACAGATCAGGAGTCTGCGAACAACGCCCTGCAGCGCTTGTTCGAGCACGTTGTATCGCTCCTTGTCCGTGTGCTTCTGCAGACTCCAGTCCGCAAAGGGATGCGTTGACGCCGAGATGATCGCCATGTCGAACCCTGAGACCGTGTCGGACACGAACCGACGCATGGTTCTCAGGTACTCGTCCAGCTCGGTGAGGTCGGCAGCAACCGGCGTCCCGATCTCGACCTGGGAACGGATGAACTCGGGACTCGTCGCGCCCGTTGGGGGATGCTCGAGAGCCTCGAGCAGGCTGGCAGGAAGTCCGTCGACAAGGTCCCTGGTCTCACGGTCGACGACGAAGTACTCCTCCTCGATACCGATGGTCAGTTGCGGTCGCTGCGGTCTCATGACTCCTCCGCCGGATGGAACGAGTTCACGGTAGCGGGCGAGCGAACCCGTGGCGGCGGAGTCAGGCGGGTTGACTCACGTGACCAGGAGGAGCCCCGCGTCCTCGAGCGCATGCGTGAGCGGTCCCTCATCCCCCGGCCTGACCGAGATCGTGAGCACACCGCCGCCACCATGGGGTGCGTGACGCAACTGGATGTCCCGCACATCGACCTGGGAGCTCTCGAGTGCATGCCCGACCTTGGCGATTTCGCCCGGCTGGTCAGCGAGGGCAACCCGCACCGCAGCCTCGGGGGCTCCGAGCGACTGCCTGGTCTCTCTGGCATGGGTCAGCATGGCGAGCAGCGTGTCATCGTCGGTCAGGATGGCTGCCTCGAGCACCGAGAGCTGACTCCTGAGAGCGCCGACAGCGTCGAGCACTGCGTCTGCATTGGCACGGAACAGCTCCACCCACGGAATCGGCTGCGACGCGCCCACCCTCGTGAGATCCCGGAAACTTCCGGCCGCGAGGTCGAGGGCACCATCGGTTTCAGCAGCCCCGGACAAGAGGGCACCAGCCACGAGCTGAGGCAGATGGCTGATCCTTGCGACCGCTCGATCGTGATCCTCCGCAGTCATCGGGACAACGATGCCTCCGAGATCGGCAATGACGGACCGAACCACGTCGACGGCATCGGACGGTTCATCGGAAACCAGGACCCACGACGCACCTCGGAACAGCGCTGCGCTGGCTGCACCCGGTCCTGATGTTTCGCGGCCCGCCATCGGATGGGTACCGACGAAGTTCGTGAGATGTCCAGCCGCAGCCATGATCGCGACCTTGACCCCGGCGACGTCCATCACGGGCAGATCGGTTGTGAGCCGATGGAGACACTCAACCGTCGCCTTCGGCGGGACCGCAACAATCACAACGTCGGGAGCCGATTCGACGAGGGAATCGATCGAGCCTGCGAATTGGTCTGCGAGTTCGAGGCGTCGCGCGGCGGTGACGACGTCGTCATCCGCGTCGTATCCGGTGACGCTCCACCCCGCGGAACGGAGCCCCGCGCCGATCGAGCCTCCGATCAGACCGAGTCCGATGATTCCTGCTGATGCCATGGGGGGCAGGCTAGAGGTGACCCGAGGTCAGGAATCAGGCGGATACCGCGTCCGACGGCCGGGGTGCTGTTCAGCCGAGACTCCTGCGTTGCTTCTACGCTTGGCATATGCGCCGAATCTTCGTGACAGGGGCCTCGACATGGACGGGGGGACAATTGATCCGCCGCCTCGAAGCGCGCGAGGATCTCGCGGTGTTCGCCGTCGATGACACCGATCCGAGGGTCAGGTTCACGTCCCCATTCGAGAAGCTGTCCCTCGAACGGCTCTCCCTGGCTCGATATCTCCTCGAGGTCGAGCCCGAAACCATCATCCACCTCCAGTCCGTGCACCACCGCGCAGAAGAGGGCCGCAACACCGATGCCGAGGATCGGATCGTGGGTGCCCTGGCCCTCTTCGGCGCCATCGACCGACTCGACTCGGTGCGGTCGGTCATCGTCAAGTCAGACACGGCGTTCTATGGATCGAGTCCCCGCAACCCTTCCGTCATGACCGAGTCGACCCGCCCGCAGGGGACACCGACCAAGTTCCAGCGCGACCTGACGGAGATGGAACGGTTCGTCACGGAGGTCTCCAACCGCCATGCGGACATCCGATACACGATCCTGCGCTTCGCACCGATCTTCGGCCCGAACGTCGCCAACCCCCTGAGCCGATATCTGACGCTTCCCATCGTCCCGACGATGCTCGGCTTCGATCCGAGAGTCCAGCTGACACACGAAGATGACGCCGTTGCTGCGCTCGAACACGCACTCGACCACCGGATCGAAGGAACATTCAACATCGCCGGCGCGGGCCAGTTGTATCTGTCACGCATCCTTCGCCTCGGCAAGCGGCTGCCACAGCCGTTCATCGGCAGGTTCTACGAAACGGCGATGCGGGGTCTTGCCCGAGCGGACATCGTCGTGCCCCAGCATCTCCAGGCCCTCCTCAAACACGGCCGGATCACCGACACCACGGCGATGACCGAGGTCCTCGGGTTCACGCCGTCGTATACCTGCAGGGACACGGTCCTATCCGGTTATGGCATCTCCGGGGCAACCCGATGAGTCGTCGCGAGGAGCTTGCGGCCATGACGGTCACGGAGCTGCGGTCCATAGCGTCTGCCCTTGGGGTGGTTGGTCGCTCATCCATGAATAAGGCGGACCTGATCGAGGCGATCGCTGCGTCCGAAGCATCGACTTCCACGGGTACCCGTCCGTCGATCGTCCTTCCCGGGATCTCTCCACACGATCGGTTGACGGCACGAGCACGCAGGGAGCAACTGTCGCTGCGCCTTGCGGGCCATGTCGAACCCGGCTCGCATTGCGACTGGCACAGCGTCGAGGGCCATCCATGCGGGCTCCCCCTCGTCGTCGGAACCGCGGCCTGCGGCTTGCACGGTGATGGCTCCATCATGGACACAGCCATTCCACTCACTGGTTCGTTGGGATTCGGCTCCTGGCCGACGCTGTGGCGCCACCTCACACTGGCAACCTACGACATCGACTCGTTCGGCCTTGACCCCGTCGTCGCTGAGATGACATGGCATCTGCTCAACGGGTTGTACTACGACTACTTCAGGGTCGAGGTCGAAGGCATCGAGCACGTACCGATGTCTGGCGGCGCGGTCCTGGTTGCGAACCACGGCGGTGCTGCACTCCCCTACGACGCTGCGATGCTTGCTCTCGCCGTGCTCAACGAAGCACCACGACCGAGGCGAGTGAGGGTCATCGGAACCGAGATATTCAACATGCTCCCCACGGTGTCCCACCTCTATCGCAAGGTCGGTGCCGCGTATGCGACAAGGGATGACGCCAGGGAGCTGCTTGCACGAGGTCATCTCCTCGGGGTCTTCCCCGAGGGTGAGCACGGATTCATGAAGCCGGTGTGGGAGGCGTACAGGGTCGGAAGGCTCGGGCGTGGTGGATTCGCCGAGATCGCTTCCCAAGCCGGGGTACCGATCGTACCGGTGGCGATCGTCGGGTCCGAGGAGGTGCACCCGGCGGTGATGGTGTCCAAGCGCCTCGCCCGGCTCGTTCGGGTGTTCTTCCCTGATCAACGCGTCGAGGAGATCGCTGTTGCACTCAACCCGATACCGTTGCCCATCAGATGGAAGCTCCGGTTCCTCCCGCCCGTCCACCCGGATCCCACCCGACGCGATCCCGACGCACTCGATCTGCTCGAACAATCCGCTGACGTCCGCCAGATGATCCAGCACGCCATCGACGACATCCTGGCAAACCGACGAACAGCCTTCTGAGACCACAGCAAGATACTGCTAGCAATTGCAAGCATGATGCTGTATCATGCAAGTATGAGGAAGCCACAGCTCCCCGATGTCGGGGCGTTCATCAAGGAACAGCGAGAGCGAAGTTCTCTGTCGATTCGCAAGCTCGCTGAATTGACCGGGGTGTCGAACCCGTACCTGAGCCAGATCGAGCGAGGGATACGGAAGCCGTCGGCTGAAATCCTCCGCTCGATTGCCGGTGCACTTTCGATCCGGACCGAGACCCTGTACGAGAAGGCCGGCCTCCTCGACGAGGGAGACGTACCCGACGTCGTGGCCGCAATCGCAGCAGACGAACGACTCTCACATACACACAAACAGGCCTTGACGGAAATCTATGGAGGTTTCGTCAGGGCAGATCAGGAGAAGGAATCATGATTGAGACCCAGAAAGAAGCTGTGACCAAGACAGCCAAGACAGTGGTCGACTCCACCGTCGCAGCAGGCACGAAGGCCGTTGAGGCCTCCACAGGGGCAGCGACAACAGCTGCGGACAAGGTCAAGGACATCCTCGGCAAGTCCAAGAGCCTTGCCGAGACCGGCATGCACAAGGTGACATCGGTCAAGGTCGGCGACAAGAACGTCGGCGAGTACGCCAAGACCACCGTCGATTCGGTGCAGTCGGCAGTCGATGTGGACCAGATCAGCGGTCAGGTAACCAAGCTCCGTGAGCAGATCGAAGGAGTGCTCGGTTCGTGGAAGGAATCATTCCGCCCATCGACCGACACCCCGAAGAAGGCTGCCGCGACGAAGACCGTCGCTCCAAAGGCCCCTGCCCGCAAGGCCAAGGCTCCCAAGGCCAAGGCTGCCAAGGCAGCAGCTCCCAAGGCAGCGAAGGTGAACCTTTCGGCACGTACCGTCGACGAACTCCGTTCGATGGCAAGTGACGCCGACATCGCCGGCCGCTCGACGATGAACAAGGCTCAGCTCGTTGCAGCTCTCAAGAAGGCCGGAGCTCCCGCTACCAAGTAGCAGCACCGGCCGATCGCACATGCACCGAGGGCCCACCGAACGGTGGGCCCTCGTGCTGTGTCATCGCCTCAGCTGGTGACCAGCGGTTCGATCTCGTTCGCTGCGTCTATCCAGCCCTGGACCATTTCGACCGTGGGGAGCCGCTGGACCCGGCGACGCTTTGCGTTGATCTGGGTGAGTGATGCCATGAGGTTCTGAGCGTTCCTGCGTCGCAGCGCCTTGATCGTGTCGACACCTGCCGCACCAAGGAGGTCCGCATACTCGGCTCCGACACCTTTGACCCGCATCAGGTCGGCCTGCTGGGCCCACTTGAGCAAGTCAGCGGTCTGGATACCCGTTCGATCAGAGACCTCCGCCCTCCCCCTCCGAGTCGCTGCCTGTTGGAGCAGTGCCTCGGTCGTGCGCACCTTGCCCTTCCGGAGCTTGGTGGCTTCCCTGTGGCGAATCGCCCGTATCGCAGAAATCGACGCCATTGCGAACCTTCCGTCTTGACGCTGCACGGCTTGGAGCGAGACTAACCAACCAACGGGGTGTCGTGCATGGTGACTAGCGACCCATTTCCGGAAGATCATCGAACGAGTCGTACCGAGCGGGACTCAGCTGATCGAACCAGACCTCCTCGATGGTGCCGGCGTGCATCGATATCAGGTTCTGCAGATCGTATTCACCCTCGAGTCCGAGCATCCGCTGCCACATCGACGTTCCGATCACGACCGGCCACCCTCGTGCGTATCGGTACTTCGGGACCACCGCATCAGCTTCGGATTCTTCGGCTCTGCCGAGCAGCGCCGACACAACCTCTCGGGTGACGCCGGGCTGGTCCCCTCGTGCGATGAGCGACCGCGTGATCTGCTTGTCGCGGGTGACAAGATCGAGAGCAGCCCGAAGCGGCGCCGCGGAACCCTCCGCCCACTCGGGATCGATGATGGTTGTGATCGATAGGTCGCCGATCACATCGGCGGTGGCCTCGGCGTCGGCTCCGAGCACGACGATGATGTCATGCAGACCCCACGTCAGGGCCGCTTCGACGGTTCGGCGGAGCATGGGCGTGCCATGGATCAGGGATCCATACTTCGGCCCGGTGAATCCTTCGCCCTCATCATTGGCGAGGACTATCCCAACTGTTGACACGCTGCTCCCTCTGTGGTCGCCGAAGGTACCGCCAGCGGCCACCTATCTCGTGGGTTCACAACTCGGTCAGGGCGGCGATCAACTCTGACTGGACGAACCCGAGCCACGCAACCGCGGCAAGCGCGGGGTCGTTGGAGATGTTCGACTCCCATCCTGGGCCCTCGTCGAACGCACCGGCCCTGGCAGCAAGTGTGAGCCTCGCGGTGTTGATCACCCGCAGTACGGACCGCGCCTGGTCCCTTGTCAGTTGTGGGCTGTCAGCGGTCAGGACGGCGAGCGCCTCCATGTCTCGGGCTCGATCCCGATCGAGCTCCGATGCCACGAGAGATGCGAACTCGGCAGACGCTTCATCGTCGCCGCGATACGCAGCACGATGCACGATCGAATGCGCACGGTCGCCGTGGGCCCGGAGCGATGCGACAAGGTCGGGTATCTGCACAAGCAGCGCCTTGTCCTCCACGGACAACCAGGCCGTCACCCTGTCACCGTCAACGCCGAACAAGCGGCTCACGATTGCTCCATGGTCGCCCACAACCCGTATCGATGCAGTCGGTAGACCGCAAGCTCGGCGTGCTCGCGCAAACCCGTGAACACGACTGCCTTGCCTTCGTTGTGAACGGCGAGCATCAGTTTCGTCGCCTTGTCCACGCCGAATCCGAAGACGTCCTGGAACACGTAGACGACGTAGTCCATGAGGTTGACGGGGTCGTCCCAGACAATCACAACCCATGGAAGGTCGGGCGAGTCCTCGTCGAGTGTCCGGGGATCCGAAACGTGTGTCGGGGATGTCATAGCTATTCCCCTGACACCTCGACGGATTCGGTATCCCTGATCGATCCTCGTTGGTCGTTCAGCCAGTCCTCGAAGTCGCTTCTGGCGATACGCCACTCACGCCCGAACTTGACCGCAGGGAGTTCACCCGACCGAAGAACCGATGTCACGACGAAGGTCGAAACGTCCATGTACTCGCAGATATCGGCGACCGCGAGCCACGGTTTGTCTATCTCGACGATGATCCGCTCCATGCCAGCAGCGTAGGCCACAGCACGGCCTCATTCCAGAGGGTTGCAGATTCATCTTGCAAACCCGTTGGGGTGCCCCTATGTTCGGAGGGCTGAAAAGTCACGACCACCCGGTCGATGCAGGGTCGTAGGGGCCAAGGTGCGGGAAGGCGATCCGGGAAAGGTGACACACATGATCAGTGCAACCGTTGCAGGATCCCACCGGTTCGGTACGGTACGTCGCCATGGATACGACCCGATGGAGGTCGATGCCGTGGTTGAACGACTGTCCGACGCCCTTGCCGCGGCCCAGGACCGCATCACATTGCTCGAACAGCGCCTTGAGGACTCCGATGTGTCCTCTGCCGCCATAACCCGAACCCTCGCCGCCGTCGAACGCACGAAGCAGGAGATCCTCGAAGAGGCAAACGCTGAGGCCGATCGTGTCCGCGGCGATGCCACATCAGAGGCTGAAGCCATCATGGCGCTTGCATCGGCGCTCGGGATCGAGATCGCCGAACGGAGGGGACAGCTCTTCAGCGAGGCGTGTTCTCAATCAGACGAGATCCTGTCCAAGGCTCACCGCGAGGCGTCGGAACAGCAGGTCAGAGCGGCTGAGATGGCCGCCGACCTGATCGCCGATGCCACAAGGAAGGCGGCAGAGATCGAGGACGAGGCTGCCACCAGTGCACGGAACCAACACTTGGCGGCAGCGTGGGCGCTGCGCGCGACGGCCGACAAGGCCGACAAGCTCGTCATGGACGCCGAGCGAAAAGCCGCGTTGATCGTGCGGGACGCAGAGTTCGAGAGCGAACGACTCAGCGCCAAATCCGAAAACATTCGTCAAGCACTGACGGCACTCAAGTCGGCCGCCCAGGCGCTCGCCGACAACACGGTCAGCGAAGCCGAGGTCATCGACCTTGCGGCACTCGAGACGGACCAACACCCATCGGCCAACCCCGCGATCTCGCTGGTCGAAGTCGATGAACCCGACGCACCGGTCGACCAGGATCAGTCCTCGACGTTCTACCAGCGTCGCACCGCGACACTCCGCGAGCGGATCGAGATGGCCAAGTTGATGCCATGACATCGCCCTGACGGCGGCCGGTCCGATCGACATGTCGCGTGCAGGTTGACTCGTATGTAACGTTCTGGTTACATACCGTCCATGCAAGCACTCGCGGCGCTGGCCGACCCGATCCGCAGGGAGATCGTTCAGAATCTTCTCGCAGGCCCACAGGACGCTGGTTCGATTGCAGCGCTCTTCGACGTCAGCAGACCGGCCGTGTCGCGTCACCTCCGTGTACTCAGGGAGGCAGGGCTCGTCACGGTTCGCAGCGATGCACAGCGCAGGATCTACGAGATAGATCCGGCGCCCCTCGTCGAGGTCGATGAATGGCTCAGCCGGTACCGGGCCTTCTGGACCGAGCGACTCGACGCGCTGGACTCGTATCTGGGCGAGGTGCGACCATGAATCCGCACCGGGGAAGGCTGACCGCTGATGGGTCCGCGACCGTGATCAGATTCGTCCGCACATTTTCCGTGGAGCCCAGCGAGCTGTGGCAAGCGATCGCAACCAGAAAAGGACTCGCCGCGTGGCTCGGGCACGGCGAATTCGAGGGGCGTCTCGGCGGAGACATCCGTTTCGAGTTCGACGAGGACCAGATCGTCACCGGTGAGATCCTCGTCTGGGATCCATACACCGAGCTCACGTACACCTGGAACATCAACGACGACATCTGCTCCACGCTCACATACCGCATCGAAGCGACCGGCTCGGGATCAACCATGACGCTGACGCACACCAAGCTGCCGACCGAGATGGCACGCGGCTACACACCGGGGTGGCATGCCTATCTCGAGAGGCTCGACCAACGACTCAATGGGCGCCGCGTCGAGGCGTGGGACGATCTATTCGCGAAGGCACGACCGCTGTATGTCGATGGATCCGAGCCGTGACCGAGTACCCGGATCGAGCAGTGACGACGTTCCTAACCGATTGCAGCGGTGTGCCTGCACACGTTGAGGTGATCGGGTCGGGGCCGGTGGTCCTGATGGTTGGTTCGGCGATCCCCAAGACATGGACCCGCCCACTCTGTCTGAAGATTGCCGAGCACGGCTTCACCACGGTCAATTTCGACTACGAGATGCCGGAGGGTTGGACTCGCGCTCCTGAGCCGAGAACGTCAGTCGCACAGTCCGAGGACGCCGCGCACGTTCTCGCCGCCGCCGGATACGACTCAGCCCACGTGTTCGGGATCAGCAGGGGTGGGATGACAGCGTTCGGAGTCGCGACGCGCTATCCACATCTCACGGACTCGCTGACGCTTGTCTGTCCGGTCGCCGGGTTCACGGACATGTTGCTTCCCGAACCATCACCGCCTTCGACGAACGCCGACGCCGATCCCGTCTTGACGATCCTCAGAATGGGGTTTTCAGATTCCTACCTCGAAACGCACCTGGAGCATGCGCGGAATCTGGTGCTGACGCCGGAAGGAGCGGTGTCACGGGTCGAGCGTGCCGATGAGACCCTCTTCGCAGCCAACGACACCACGCAAGCGCCCTCGCTGGTTGTCGAGTTCGGAGCCGACCAGATGGTCCGCTCCGCCAATCCGGCCAGGTATCTCGCCGCCATTCCCGAAGCACGCCACGTCGTCATCGAGGGCGCGGGTCACGGCTGGTTCCACGAGCGCCCGGCCGATGTCGCCGAGATCTTCGCCGAGTTCATCGCCCCCGCACCATGCGGCACGGTCGCCTGACGGATCTTGATTCGGACGCCATCGACACACTCCGTGCTCCGATATTTCTTCGATCCTCGAGGGTTCTGAGGGAATTGATACGACTCGACTCAAGTTATACTCCTTGGAATGACTCAGAACAGATACTTGGTGTGTCTGGTTAGCGAAGCAAACAAGGAGCAACCATGGGACGAGCAGTCGGTATCGACCTCGGAACGACCAACTCGGTGATCTCCGTCCTCGAGGGCGGCGAACCAAAGGTCGTGGCAAACGCGGAAGGGCACAGAACGACACCGTCTGTCGTCGCATTCGCCAAGAACGGCGAAGTACTCGTCGGTGATCAGGCCAAGCGGCAGGCAATCACCAACCCCGGCCGCACCATCCGCTCGGTGAAGCGGCACATGGGCACCGATTGGAGCATCGACATCGATGGCAAGTCGTACTCGGCCCAAGAGATCTCCGCCCGCATCCTGCAGAAGCTCAAGGCCGATGCCGAGGCCTACCTCGGCGAACCGGTGACCAACGCCGTGATCACCGTCCCCGCCTACTTCGGCGATTCGCAGCGTCAGGCGACGAAGGAAGCCGGTCAGATCGCCGGCTTGACCGTCGACCGTATCGTCAACGAGCCGACCGCGGCATCGCTTGCGTACGGCTTGGACAAGAAGGGCAGCGACGAGCTGATCCTCGTCTACGACCTCGGTGGGGGCACCTTCGACGTTTCCGTACTTGAAATCGGGGAAGGTGTGTTCGAGGTCAAGTCGACCTCCGGTGACACGAACCTCGGTGGTGACGACTGGGATCAGAAGGTCATGGATTGGCTCGTCGATGGGTTCAAGTCCGAGAACGGCATCGATCTGTCGAAGGACGCCATGGCGCTGACACGGCTCAAGGAGGCGGCCGAGAAAGCCAAGATCGAACTGTCGTCGGTGCAGGAGACCGAGATCAACCTCCCGTTCATCACAGCCAACGCTGACGGTCCGATCCACCTGCTCAAGACACTCAGTCGGTCCGAGTTCGAGCGCATGACGAACGAACTCGTCGAGCGGACCCGCAAGCCGTTCGAAGATGCCATCAAGGACGCCGGGATCAAGGTCGGTGACATCGACCACGTCATCCTCGTGGGCGGTTCCACCCGGATCCCCGCCGTTCAGAAACTCGTGAACGAACTCGCAGGCAAGGAGCCGAACAAGGGCGTGAACCCTGACGAAGTCGTCGGCCTCGGTGCTGCCATCCAGGCAGGCGTGCTGTCGGGCGACGTCTCGGGCATCCTCCTGCTCGACGTCACACCGTTGACGCTCGGTATCGAGACCGAGGGCGGGGTCGCGACTCCCATGATCGAGCGCAACACGACGATCCCGACCAAGCGGTCCGAGATCTTCACGACAGCCTCGGACGGACAACCCGAAGTGGATGTCCATGTGGTCCAGGGTGAACGCGCCATGGCGCGGGACAACAACAGCCTCGGGCAGTTCAAGCTGGACGGCATCGCTCCTGCACCTCGAGGCACCCCCAAGATCGAGGTCACATTCGACATCGACACGAACGGAATCGTGTCCGTGTCGGCGAAGGATCTCGGAACCGGACGGTCACAGCACGTGACCATCACGGGTGGGACCGCCCTCGACAAGGACGAGATCGATCGGATGGTCAAGGATGCCGAGGCGTATGCAGCCGAGGATGCGGCCCGCAAGGAAGCTGCCGAGGCGCGCAACAGCGCCGACCACGCCGCTCACACGGTGGGGAAGCAGCTTGCAGAGCATGGCGACAAGCTCGACGAAGCAGACAAGACCCCCATTCAGGAGAACCTTGACGCACTCAACGAACTCCTGAAGTCGGATGCATCCTCCCCCGAGGACCTGAAAGCGGCGACGACCAAGCTGCTCGAGAGCTCACAGAAGATCGGTGAGATCATCTACGCCGAGGCGCAAGCTGCTGCCGAGGCAGCCTCAGCCGATGACGGTGAGGCGAGCAGCGACGATGTGGTGGAAGCCGAGGTGGTCGAGGATGAGGAGGCCTAGGTCTCTTCATCTCTCGGTCCACCGGGACGGGACGTGACGTCATGAACGAACACACAGACAACCCAGACATCGCACCGGATGCGGCGAGCGACGCCGACGGGCGGACCACCACCGACAATGTCGTCGACCTCGTCGCTCCCCCGACCGCAGAAGCCCTCGGACTGTCGCTGCCGGACGATCCCGATGAGGCACGTTCGATCCTTCTGCACGAACTGCACGAGGCCAGGGAGGAGGCCGGCGAGTTGCTGAACAACATGCAGCGCCTCGCCGCAGAGTTCGACAACTTCCGCAAGCGGACCGAACGCGATCAGGCCGAGAACGTCCAGCGGGCAGGTCAACGGGTGATCGAAAGCATCCTCCCTGCTCTCGACAGTTTCGACGCTGCCCTTTCGATCGAGGCGACCACCGAGACGGAGACCAAGATGCTCGACGGCATGCGAGGCACGCACGCTTTGGTCATCGAAGCTCTCGCTCGCGAAGGCTTCGCCCCAATCGAGGCAATCGGACAACCGTTCAACCCGGCGATGCACGAAGCCGTGTCGGTCAATCCGGGTGCAGGCGACCAGATCGTCGAACAGGAACTCAGGAAGGGATATGTGATGCGAGGCCGGGTAATCCGCCCGAGCCTCGTCATCGTCGGACATGCGTAAGGAATGGCTTGAGAAGGACTACTACGCCGCTCTCGGCGTATCCAAGGACGCCTCCCAGGATGAGATCAAGAAGGCGTTCCGTGCCCTCGCGCGCGAACTCCACCCCGATCGAAACCCCGGCGATGCGGCCGCTGAAGCCAGGTTCAAGGATGTCAACGAGGCATACGAAACGCTCAGGAAGCCCGAGACCCGCAAGGAGTACGACCAGACACGGGATCTCGGCTATTTCGCCGGCGATGTAACCGGTCAACAACAGCGAGTCCGGGTCGAGGATCTCTTCGGCGCGCAAGGTGGCGGGGCGCAGGACCTCTTCGGTGGGTTCCAGGACCTCTTCGGTGGCGGAAGGCGCCAACCACGAAAAGGAGGGGATGCAAGTGGCGTTCTGCACCTCTCGTTCCACGAAGCACTCCAGGGGGCCACACGCGAGGTCACCGTCGGCAACGAAACCGTCAAGGTCAAGATCCCGAAAGGCATCGCTCCCGGTGCGAAGGTCAGGGTCCCCGGCAAGGGCGGACCGGGCGTCAACGGCGGCCCGAGGGGTGACCTGTACGTCGAGGTGCGGGTGGGCAAGCACCCCATCTTCGAACGAACGGGCAAACGCGATCTCACGATCGAGGTTCCTGTGTCGTATCCCGAGGCGGCACTCGGTGCCACCATCTCGGTCCCGACACTCGACGGGTCCACGAGGATCAAGGTTCCCCAAGGAACGACCACAGGCACGACCGTGAAACTCACCGGCAAAGGGGTCAAGACCGCAAGCGGCACCGGGAACCTGCTGGTGCGCTTTGTGATCGCGGTGAACCCTGACGCAAGTGCCGACGAACGACAGGCGATAAGCGCTCTCCGATCCGCGGAGGCAAACTGGAACCCACGTACACACCTGGGGGTGACAACATGACCGAGCGAACAGAGGCCGTCTACATCATCTCAGTGGCATCCGAGATCGTCGGGATGCATCCACAGACCCTTCGTGGATACGAGAACAAGGGGCTGGTGGAGCCCTATCGCACACCGGGTGGAACCCGCCGCTACAGCCAGGAAGACCTCGATCGACTGCTGCTGATCCAGGAGTTGTCGAACAACGGGGTGAACCTCGAGGGAATCAAGCGGATTCTCGAGCTCCGCAGGGAGAACGAGCGACTCTCGAACCAGGTGACCCGGCTCCGCAGACTGCTCGAGGATTCGGAACGTCGCCGCTCGTCGGGGTCGGGGCGCAGGGTCGTCCAGTTCGGCGTCCGCAAGAGCTACCTACCCGACATCATCCGAGACCTATCACCCAGCGATCGCCACACCGACGACTGACCGCAGCCAGACCGCGTACCCAGGGTTGTACGACCATTTTTTCGTGGTACTGGAGCCCACAGAACACCCACCAGCTCATTCCGTGGGCTCCAGCACCCTGTTTTCGTGGTCGTACAACCCTGGGTACGCGGTCTGAGGGGTCAGACGGTCCCTGCGGTCGGGATGTGGGTTGTGAGGGCGGCGTACAGGCCGTCGGGGTCATCGGTTCCGATTCGGAACTTGCGTCCCGTCGTATACGTGAGTTCGATGGCATCGAGCCCCTGTACGTTGTACATCAAACCCCCCGGGATCCAGCGAATCCCATAGCCATACCACCAGCTGTTCCGGACCCTCTCCATCCCGATCACCGCGTCGAACGGGATGACCCGATGCGGTCGGCCGATGTAGCCGAACGCAACCGTCACCGCATCGCCATCGACCGTCACTTTCAGCCGCGAGAAGTGGACGACGATGGCACCGATGAGCACCAGGAACGCAAAGGACCACACCATGTATGCCGCAAATTCCTCGATCACGAATGCTTCGGCGACGACGATGGCCACGATGATGAGCAGAATCGGGTACCCGAGCCAGCCGTGTTGTGTGTGTTCGTAAGTCACGCGTGTCCCTCCCCTGCGTTGGGCGCTACTCGCCCACGATATCCCTGATCTCGCTTGCGACCATCGGCGCGGTGATGAGTGCATGCCGCTCAATCGCGAACTGCGGCCACGGTGCGTCGGTGCCCGAGAATCGTCGCGGTGGCACGACGAGATCGTATCCGTACCGTTCGGCGATCTCAGCCACGACCTCGCCTCCGATGCCGCCGGTCCGTTGCGGTTCCTGGATGAAGAGCAATCGACCGGTCTTCTGCACGGAGGCCGCAACGGTCTCCACGTCCCACGGATAGACCGTGCGAAGGTCCACCACTTCGACATCGATTCCATCGGCCGCCACATCATCGGCCGCCGCAAGCGACACCGGCACCATGCCGCCATAGGTCACAAGGGTGAGATCACCACCGGTCCGTCGGACCCGCGCCCTGCCGAGCGGGATCTCGTAGGCGGCGTCCGGCACCGGTTCGCGTCCGGATCGGTAGAGCACCTTGGGCTCGAGGAATACCACCGGATCGTTCGACCGGATCGCGCTGATCAGAAGCCCTTTGGCATCTGACGGCGAAGAGGGAACCACCACGATGATGCCGGGCGTGTGCGCGAAGTAGGCCTCAGGAGAATCACAGTGGTGCTCGTGTGCCCCGATACCGGCACCGTTCGGCATCCGGACAACCATCGGAAGGCTCGCGTTCCCACGCGAGCGGAACCGGATCCGCCCGAGATGACTCGCCACCTGGTCGAACGCGGGATACGAGAACCCCTCGAACTGGATCTCGGCGATGGGTCGGGCACCAGCCATTGCCATGCCGATGGCTGAGCCGACGATCCCGGACTCGTTGATGGGGGCGTCGATGACGCGGTCGGCACCGAATCGGTCGAGCAGACCCTCACTGATCCGGAACACCCCTCCGGCGACACCGACGTCCTGACCAAGCAGCACCGTGGTCGGGTCCGAGGCCATCTCCTGATGCAGTGCTGCGTTGATGGCTTCTGCCATCGTGATGGTCGAGGTGGGACCACCCGGCAGATCATCGTGGCCCACGACCCAGCGTTGCGAGGCCGGTACCCGCGTCTCGGGTTCTCCGGCATTGCGCTCGATCCTGTTGAGCTGATCGACGAGTCCCTCGGGGACACGCTCGAACGCGTGCATCACGATGTCCGAACGAGGCGGAGCTTGGATCGCATCCACGTCATCGAGTGCGGCGTCATAGGCCGTCCGCGCCGAATCGAGGAGAGCTTGATCGCGGGCGTCGTCCCACCAGCCATTGGCGGTGAGGAACGCACGCATCCGATTCACCGGGTCGAGGGGGCGCCACGCCGCCTCCTCGTCCTTGGTCCGATACAGAGCCGGGTCATCTGCTGTTGCGTGAGGACCGTAGCGGTAGCACACAGCCTCGATCAGGGTCGGACCCTTGCCATCCCTTGCACGCTCAAGCGCACGTCGCATCGCACCGTGCACAGCCACGACATCGAATCCGTTCACCCGCTCGGACGGCATGCCATAGCCGATGGCCTTGTCCGCAATCGACGCCGCGGCCGTCTGCTGCTCGAACGGGACCGAAATGGCGTAGTGGTTGTTCGACACGACAAAGACAGTCGGCGTCCGCCACACACCCGCAAAGTTCAGCCCCGAGTGGAAATCGTTCTCGGATGTCCCGCCATCGCCGATGTATGCGACCGTGACCGTATCCCGGCCGGCAAGGCGTTCCGCGTACGCGTGGCCGACGGCGTGTGGCAGGTGACTACCGATCGGAACGGTCACCACCATCTGCCGGTAGTCCTTCGGATCCCACGTGTCATTGGGCAGACCCTTCCAGTATGAAA
Source organism: uncultured Acidimicrobiia bacterium (assembly GCA_965368815.1). Taxonomy (GTDB): domain Bacteria; phylum Actinomycetota; class Acidimicrobiia; order Spongiisociales; family UBA5794; genus UBA5794. The sequence goes on along the minus strand of CBDUOH010000009.1, from coordinate 3,574 downwards.
GAACCGTCTTCAGTGGCACGCCCCGCGACAGCTGGACGCCGTGCTCCCTGTACCCGGGATAGATGAAATCGTCGGGGCCGAGCGCGGACGCGGTACCGATCTGGACGGCTTCGTGACCCTCCGCGATGGCGAAGGTCCCGAGGCGTCCCTGTCGTTGGGCCGCTGTGGACCGGCGGTCAAAAACACGCATCGTGACCATGTCGCGGTACATCCCGACCGCGAGGTCCTCGGTCAGCCACTCGGGGATCACGTCCGCCTTGCCGTCGGCGTCGACCACCTCGGCGAGGGTCGCCCAGTCAACATCAGATGGAAGGTACATCACACACCAATCACTCGGTCGAGGGCAGCAAGGAATCGTCCGTTCTCCTCGTCGGTACCGACGGACACCCGGATTCCCCGCCCGAGGGGGCGAACGATGACCCCTTCCTTGAGCAAGGCGTCGGACAGGTCACCCGGATTGCCGTCGGGTTCGAAGTAGACGAAGTTGGTCTGGGTCGGAGCCGGCTCGAATCCTCGATCCACGAGAGCTGTCGCAATCGCGGCACGGCCATACGCGTTGATCACGGCCCGCTCTCGCACCTCGGTCTGGTGTTTGAGTGCCTCGATGGCTGCGGCCTGGGCCACCGATGTGACGGTGAACGGCGCCTGGGTTCGCATCAGTCGGGATACCAGTTCCCGGTTGCCCACGGCGTAACCGACGCGGAGTCCGGCAAGGCCGTACACCTTCGAGAAGGTACGGAGCACCACCACGTTCGGTCGGGACGGCGCCGTGACCAGTTGGGATTCGTAATCGTCCGCCGTGACGTACTCGGCGTATGCCTCATCGATGACGATGAGGACGTCCTCGGGCACTGATGCAACGAACTCGCGTAGCCGGACACCGTCAATGTGCCCTCCCGTCGGGTTGTTCGGATTGCACACGTAGACGGTTGTGGTGGTGTCGGTGATGGCGTCCGCCATCGCATCGAGATCATGGTGATAGCCGTCCGTCAGCGGGATCTCGATTGCCGTTGCCCCGGTCAGGAGTGCACACAATCGGTACAGGACGAAGGAGGGCCAGGCATACACGGACGAGGTACCCGGACCCGACACCGACAGTGCGATGGACCGGAGGAGATCAGTCGAGCCCGCCCCGACCCAGACCTCGTCCGGTTCGATCCCGTGGAACCGGGCCAACGCCCTTGTCAAGGAGTACGAGTCGCTATCGGGATAGCGGTTGACACCGCTGGCGGCCTCCGCGATGGCGTCGATGACCGCAGGGAACGGTGCGGTCGGGCACTCGTTCGAGGCGAGTTTGTCGATGGATGACAGCCCAAGGTCCCGTGCGACCTCATCGATCGGCTTGCCCGGCACATAGCGGGGGATGGACAACAGATCGGACCGGTGTTTCGGCACAGACACATCCTTCGCTGCTCGACAGGGTTCCCACGAAGGATACTCGGGCGCCCATTTCGGCGTCGCAGGAGTCAGTTCCCTAGCCTGTTGGCATGCAGAATCCGATGAGAGACCGCGTGTGGCGAACCATCATCCTGACACTTTCGGGTCTGGGCGCCGTCGGGCTCATCGCATGGATCGCAGTTCCGCGGTGGCCCGGCTTCTGCGACGGCGTGATCGTCGGAGCCGCGTGCGACCCCGTGAAGTTCCTGACAGGGTTCGGATACGGCGTGATCGTCCTGGGGCTCTTCACGATGATCATCGTTCCCATCATCGGTTCGATGCTCGACGTCGCTCTCAACGGGTCCAACTGGGAGACGCCACGTGGTACCGAGAGTGCGACCACGAATGTGCCACTGCTTGTTGGCGCCATCTACATGGCGATCGGCCTCGCGGTCGTGGTGCTGGCGTAGCCGGTCTAGGCGACGATGATTTCGGCGTCCGGCTGCTGGAACACGAAGGCGACCACAAGGGATTCCCGCACCGGCCATTCCGCAAGCTTGCTCGCCGCCGTGGCGTTTGCGAACGTCCGGAACTCGGACCAGGTCATCATCGACTGGGGCGTGACCGCAAGTTCAAGACCTGTGTCCGGTCCGAGCTCGCCGTCGACAAGATCGAAGCCTTCCATTTCCACCACGGCCAGATCCAGCTCTTCGCATCTGGCGATGAACGCATCCGCGACGCCACGTTCGAAGAACCCTTCTCCGTCCTCGGTGCGGTGGACCGCCCGGTCGTCGAACTCGGACAGGAGTTCCGCTGTTGCCGGATGCTCCCCCTCCCAGCCAGCGGTTCGTGCGGCTTCGCGAAGCTCGGCCAAATCCTCGTCAAGGGCGGCGGGGTCGACGATGCGCACCGCCGTATCGAGCAACACCTGGAGTTCGCGGACGTCGAGGTCGTGCACGTCGTCGTCGCCATCCGGATAGATCTGGACGATCGGAGCCGTGCCGTCGAAGAAGACCATGCCGACGAACGAATCGGCACGCCACAACTCCACGACCGTGCCTTCGAAATCTTCGCGATCGGTTTCGACCATCGTGATGGGGATCATGAGCGAAGCTTACTGCGTGCCAACCGACCCACACAGACGCAGAAGCGCCAAACGTCGGCGGCCGAATGTGTCCCGGCTCAGGACTCGACCGTCACGCCCTTCCAGAAGGCAACATGATCCTTGATGTCACCAGCGGCAGGCTTCGGATCCGGGTAGTACCAGGCCGCACCCTTGTTCGTGTTCCCGTCGACGACGACATCGAAGTACGAAGCCCTGCCCTTCCACGGGCACACCGTGGTGGCGTTCGACGAGGCGAAATACCTCTCGTCGATCGCATCACGGGGGAAATAGTGATTCCCCTCCACGACGACTGTCTCGTCACTCTCGGCGAGCACCGCGCCGTTCCAAACTGCCCTGGCCATGAAGCAACCCTCCGTTGTGTCTCCACCACTGCAACGGGAAGACATCCCCAGGCATTCCCCCGCCAGGTGCACAAGGAGCGCCGCGGACGTTCAGGCGACCCCGTTCAGACGACCCATGGGATCAATCGCCATCGAACCGACGAGCGGTAGGCCTTGTACCCGGGTACTTCCTTTGCGAGCAGTGTCTCCTCGTGACCGCTCTTGGCAACGAAGAACACGAGAAACGCCGGCGCCGCGAGGACAGCGGCGAGCGTTGCGTAGGCGACTGCCGCACCGAACACGAATGCGATGATGCCCGAATACATGGGATGGCGGACGAATCGATACGGGCCCGACTCGATGAGCACCGCCCCCTCAACCGGCTTGGGGAACGGCGAGAGGTTGCCGCCATGGAGCAACACGCTCCACAGCGAGATGCCGGATCCGAACAGGGCAATCAGGAGACCGGCAGACTGGACATAGACCATGCCCCTGAACGGTTCCAGCCGGTCGCCGGCGATCATCGCCAACACGAAGAACACGAACAGCACCCCTTGGGCCACGACCCACCCGACACCCAGTCCTGCTCCGTCGGGTGACAGATTTGAGTCAGGTTGACTCAGATTTCTTGGCATAATTCATCCGTTCACACTGTTGTACTGATGAGACGTTCACAACCGATCGCACCAGGAACCCATGGATATCAACACATTCACCCAACGCTCACAGCAAGCCATCATGGCAGCTCGGG
>CBDUOH010000008.1:0-43091 GCA_965368815.1 uncultured Acidimicrobiia bacterium | reverse complement strand
TGACCCCTGAGGAACGACGGAATCCGAAGATGATCTCGGGTAGTCGCAGGCGCCGCATAGCTGCCGGTTCGGGAACTCGGCCGCAGGATGTCAACGGTGTCCTCAAGCAGTTCTCGCAAGCGCAAAAGATGATGAAGGCCATGGCCGGTGGCAAGAGTCCCATCCCCGGACTCAACCTTCCGGGTATGGCAAGACCGAAGAGTTCAAACAAGAAGAGGTGACCAGAGATGGCAACCAAGATCCGCCTCACGCGGCTTGGCAAGAAGAAGCAGGCGACGTACCGCGTCGTTGTGATGGATTCGCGCAAGCAACGCGATGGCAAGTACATCGAGCAGCTCGGCGTCTACGATCCACGCCAGGAGCCATCGGTGGTCACCATCGACAACGAACGTGCTCTCCACTGGCTCAGGACTGGCGCTCAGCCGACCGAGCGAGCCAAGAAGCTGCTTGAGATCTCGGGCGCATGGACCCAGTTCAAAGTTGCCAAGGGCGATATCCATACCGTCGGAGGCGATGAACCCGCTGCACCAAAGACCGCGGTCGTCGTGGACGCCGTCGTTGAAGACGAAACCGAAACAACGGATGAGGAAGAATGAGTCAAGGCGAAATCGTTGAAAAGGTCGTCGGGTATGTCGTGGGAGAGATTGTCGACAACCAGGACGAGGTGAAGATCGAGATTGTCCCCGATGGTTCCGACGCTGTTGTCGCAGAGGTTCGCACCGCAAAGAGTGACATGGGCCGAGTCATCGGGAAGCGCGGACGGGTGGCTCGAGCCATCCGCAACGTAGGAAACGCTGCAGGAGATGAAGAGGGCCTCTCCGTTGAGGTCGACTTCCTCGACTGATATGGCCACCGGCCAATCGGATCGCATCCCCGTCGGATACGTGCGAAGAGCGCACGGAATCCGTGGGGATGTTGTCGTTCGGGGCCTTGTCACGGACGCCCGTGAACGCCTTGCGGTCGGTGCCGTGTTTCTCACGGACGAGCAGGACCCGCGCACGCTGAGCGTTGTCGACGTCGGCAGTGTCAAGGAAGATCTTCGGATCCGCTTCGCAGAGATAGGTGACCGCAACGCTGCCAACCTCCTCAAAGGAGTCAAGATCACCACCGAGGCCGGACAAAGGCGAGTTCTCGCCGACGACGAGTGGTGGCCAGAAGACCTTGTGGGCTGCCAGATCGTCGATACCCACGATGTCGAGATCGGCGTGGTGCGCGAGGTGATCATTGCAACCGCCCAGGACCGACTCGTGGTGGAGAATCTCGAAGGTGTGCTGGGTGAAATCCCGTTCGTCGACGCACTTGTCCCGACCGTCGACATCGCCAATGACAGGATCGTCGTCGATCTCCCCGAAGGGCTCTTCGAATAGCGTAGGCTCGCAGGCATGGCACCAGCTCGCGAAACCGAACTCTACGCACCGGTCAAACGGTTTCTTGTGGACCTCGGCTACGAGGTGAAGGCAGAAGTGGGAGCTGCCGACGTCGTCGGTCGACGGAGCGAATCGGACGTCGTCATCGTCGAACTCAAGCGAAATTTCTCTCTCACACTCCTCCAGCAAGCAGTCAAGCGTCAGCAGGTGACAGACTCGGTGTATGTGGCGGTGCCCCGCTGGGTCGGACGGTCGGGCTGGAAGGCTTTCAGAGCGAACCTCGGCCTGTGCAAGCGTCTCGGCATAGGTGTCCTCACCGTGACACCTACCGGCGAGGTGTCGGTGCAATCGGATCCGGTCCCTTTCCGTCCCCGCAAGAGCACACGTCGGCGACTGTCGTTGTTGGGGGAGTTCGAACGCCGGACGGGTGACCCCAACACCGGGGGCAGTCCGCCTGGAGGTGTCGTGACGTCGTATCGGCAGGAGGCGGAACGTTGTGCCCGCTTTCTCGCCGAGCACGGTCCGACCAAGGGCGCCGTGGTTGCACAATCCTGCGATGTCCCCCATGCGACGCGGCTGATGAGGAGCAATGTCTACGGCTGGTTCGAACGGGTCGAGCACGGTGTGTACGCCGTCACCGATCTCGGCCGCGAAGCGACCGGCTGAGCCGCATTCGAAATCCGACAGAACACGCAGTTGGCACCCTTGTCCCGCCGCAGCCGGACGGGAATGTGCGGGCGCGCCTGCCTCCGCGGACGTGGAAATCAGGGAACACCGAAAGCCAGCGGCGTAACTCTCTATCCTTGCGGCATGCCGACCGACCCAACCGTTCGCATTGTCACGGCCACGTCGCTGTTCGACGGCCACGATGCCTCGATCAACATCATGCGGCGGATCCTCCAGTCACACGGCGTCGAGGTGATCCACCTCGGACATGACCGGTCCGCCGCGGGGATCGCGCAGGCGGCGGTCGATGAGGATGCCCACGCGGTGGCGGTGACGTCCTATCAGGGCGGGCACATGGAGTTCTTCCGGTACCTGCGTCAGCTTCTCGATGAAGCCGGTGCTCGCGACATCAAGGTGTTCGGCGGCGGAGGAGGCACGATCCTGCCCGCTGAGGGCGAAGTCCTTGCCGCTGAGGGGGTTGCGCGGATCTACTCGCCGGACGATGGCCGCGAGCTCGGCCTCGAAGGCATGATTGTCGATCTCATCGAATCCGCGAAGTCTCACAAGACCGTGCCCGTTGACCTGGTGGAGGGTGTGCAGGCTGGCAGCCGCGCAGCGATGGCACGCGCCATCACCCTTGCCGAATCACGGGCCGAGGACGCCACACAGGATCTGGACCGCCTGCGTGACCTCGGTCGCGCAGTCGATATACCCGTCGTCGGCTTCACAGGAACCGGGGGAGCGGGCAAGTCGTCCATCGTCGACGAGTTGGTGCTCCGCTTTCGCCGCGACTTCCCGACCGACAAGATCGCAGTCATTTCCGTCGACCCTTCAAGGCGTCGCTCCGGGGGTGCACTGCTGGGGGACCGGATCCGTATGAACGCAGTCGAGGGAGATCGCTGCTTCATGCGTTCCCTTGCCACGCGGCAGGCGAACCTTTCTGTCTCCCCCCATGTCGCCGACGCGGTTCTGATCGCCAAGGCGGCCGGGTACGACCTGGTATTCCTCGAGACATCGGGAATCGGGCAATCCGATACCCAGATCGTCGATGCGGCTGATGTCTCGGTGTACGTGATGACTCCCGAGTACGGGGCAGCGACCCAGCTTGAGAAGATCGACATGCTCGACTTTGCGGACGTCATCGCCATCAACAAGGCTGATCGCCTCGGAGCCGACGACGCCTTGCGCGACGTGAGGAAGCAGTACAAGCGCAACCACAAGATGTTCGAGGCCCTTGACGCCGATCTTCCGATCTTCGCAACGGTCGCATCCCGGTTCAACGATGCCGGTACCCAGGCGTTGTATGAGGCCGTGATCCGGTCCGTGACCGCCAGATACCCGGACGCTCTCGGTCCGCTCGACCATCGAGGCGGCACCGCCAACACGGATCCACTGATTCCCAGAGCTCGCGTCAGATACCTGTCCGAGATCTCAGACACGATCCGGGAATACAACCGCCAGACCGATGAGCTGGCGCAACTGGCTGCGAATCACGAGGCCGTTGCCCGTGTGCAGGCGATCTCGGAGGGACAGGAGCCGTCGGTCACGCTTGCGGCCCTTCCCGATGATCTGCGTCAGAGCCTTGATTCGTGGGGAGCCACGGCGGCCGAGTATCGGGCCGACACGGTTGCCTACGAGGTCCGCGGTCAGCGCATCGATGCGGAGAACCAGGTCGAAAGCCTGTCCGGGACGGTGTTCCCGAAGGTCATCCATCCCCGGTTGGCGGGATGGGCGGATCGTGTCCGGTGGCTCCGTCAGGAGAACCTGCCCGGACGGTTCCCGTTCACCGCCGGCGTGTTTCCCTTCAAGCGCCAAGCAGAGGACCCGACTCGGATGTTCGCAGGAGAAGGGGGTCCGGAACAGACGAACCGACGGTTCCACTACCTCGCTTCTGGAATGCCGGCCGCTCGACTGTCCACGGCATTTGATTCCGTCACGCTCTACGGCCACGAGCCCGATCCCCGGCCCGACATATACGGCAAAGTGGGCAACTCGGGGGTATCAGTCGCCACGCTCGACGATGCCAAGAAGTTGTATTCGGGTTTCAACCTGTGCGACCCGACGACATCGGTGTCGATGACGATCAACGGACCGGCCCCGATGATGTTGGCCTTCTTCATCAACACCGCAATCGATCAGGCCTGCGAGCGTTACATCATCGCCAATGATCTGGTCGCGGAAACGGAAAGCCGGATCGAGCGATTCTTCGCCGAACGCGGTGCAGACCGGCCGAACTACCACGGTCCGTTGCCCCCTGGGCACGATGGATCAGGTCTCATGCTGCTCGGTATCCCGGGATCAGAAGTGGTTCCGGTCGACGTGTACGAACGAATCAAGGCCGAGACGCTCGCATCGATCCGCGGGACCATCCAGGCGGACATCCTCAAAGAGGACCAGGCGCAGAACACGTGCATCTTCTCGACCGAGTTTGCGCTGTCGATGCAGGGCGACATCCAGGAGTACTTCATCGACCACGCCGTTCGCAACTTCTACTCCGTATCCATTTCGGGGTATCACATGGCGGAGGCCGGAGCGAATCCGATCACCCAGCTTGCGTTCACACTTGCGAACGGGTTTACGTTCGTTGAGTACTACCTCGCACGCGGGATGGCGATCGATGACTTCGCTCCGAACCTCAGCTTCTTCTTCTCGAACGGGATCGACCCCGAATACGCTGTGATCGGCCGTGTCGCGCGCAGGATCTGGGCGAAGGCGATGCGCGACATATACGGCGGTTCGGACCGGAGCCAGAAGCTCAAGTATCACATCCAGACCTCGGGACGATCCCTCCACGCCCAGGAGATCGAGTTCAACGACATCCGCACGACGCTTCAGGCGCTCTACGCGATCTACGACAACTGCAACTCGTTGCACACCAACGCATTCGACGAGGCGATCACGACCCCGACCGAGGGATCGGTACGCCGAGCGCTTGCCATCCAGTTGATCATCAACAGGGAGTTGGGCCTTGCCAAGAACGAGAACCCGATGCAGGGCTCGTTCATCATCGAAGAACTGACCGACCTCGTGGAAGAAGCGGTGCTCCAGGAGTTCGACAGGCTCACCGATCGTGGCGGAGTGCTCGGGGCGATGGAGTCGATGTACCAGAGGTCGAGGATCCAGGAAGAGTCCCTGCGATACGAGCATCTCAAGGACAGTGGTGACCTGCCCATCATCGGTGTCAACACCTTCCTGTCGAAGGATGGTTCGCCGTTCGTGACTCCCGACGAGGTCATCAGGTCTGATGATGCGGCCAAGGATCAGTTGATCGGGGATCTCCACAGGCTTCAGGACAGGAACCGCAAAGAGGCCGAGGTGGCGCTTCGTGAGGTGCAGGAGGCGGCGTTGAACCATCGCAACGTGTTCGAGGCGCTCGTTGACGCGGCCAAATGGTGCTCGCTCGGCCAGCTCTCACAGGCGCTCTTCGCCGTCGGTGGGCGCTACCGGCGCAACATGTAGACGGTCACTCGTGCGGGTGGTGCGTCACGGAAGGTCGAGCGTGACGATTGCACCGACGTCCTGGATGCCCGATTCGTCGAGTGATCCGACGAAGAGCGCGACCTGCCCTGACGGACCATCAGGGACGGACGTCGCAAACGACTGCCATGCGTCGGTCCAGCCCCGCAATGCCAGCGTCCTGTCGACCTCCACCGCCGAGCCTCGCGTCAGCTGAATCTGCGTCCTGGCCGTTCCGGGGGCCGCGTAGCCCTCGACCGAGAACGGATAGATCGTCGGACCGGCCGCCGGTGTCACGAGCACCGCAGCAGGGGACATCACCGCCCCGCGCTGGCCACCGGTGGTTTCGCTTGGCACGATGTCCACGATCAGCGTGGCCGGAGCATCGGTGATGAACGCACGGGCGGCAATCGGCTGGTCTCGTGCGGCATGGATGTCGACGCTGAGCGTTCCTTCGTCATCGCGGATGACGAAGACCCGGTTGGCGAGATCCCCCTCCGGCAGCATGTCGGCAACGGCAGTTGTCACGACCTCCGGCGGGAGGATGATTCGCACGACGCCTGACGACGGCAAGATCGAAACGGCGACCTGACCGAGCGATCCCGCAGGAGCGCCCGAATCGGAGGCGAATGCGAACGTCAGGCGTTCACAGGTCGCCGAGTCATCCCAGCGGATCTCGGTGATGGTCGCCGCGTCACCGACATCCTCGCCGACCGCAGCGACCAGCCCGCTGGTGGCAAAACGGAGGTCACCGATACGGCAGATCTCGTCGGTGTTCGACGAGGTGGTCGTGGTCGCCAGCGGCTGCGTCGTCGATGTGGAGGGAGGCACGGTCGTCTCCGGTGTGCATCCGATCAGGATGGTTCCCAACAAGACGGTGGCCCAGCGCTTCATGCGTTTGACAATACCCGGTTGACAAATGGTCGGTAAATCCCGACAATAATTGGATGCGTGGAACACGGACCCATCGAACCGGTGAGCAGACCTTTCTGATTGTGTGGTTCGGTCAGGTGGTTTCGCTTGTGGGAAGCAGCCTGACCTGGTTCGGGCTCAGCATCTGGATCTTCGTCGAAACCGGCTCTGTGACAGCTCTTGCCATGGTCCTCCTCGGATCGAACCTGCCGCGGATCGTGTTGGCGCCGATCGCTGGTGCACTCGTCGACCGGTGGGACAGACGCCTGGCCATGATCCTGTCCGATCTCGGTTCCGGACTCGGGACGGTGGTGATCGCGGTCTTGTTCGCGCTCGACGCAGTCACGATCCCCGGTTTGGTCGCCGTGGCTGCGTTCTCGTCGGTGTTCCAGGCATTCCAGTGGCCGGCGTACCAAGCCGCGATCACCCTCCTGGTCCCCAAGAACCGGTATCAGCGGGCCTCGGGCATGGTCCAGATGGCCGAGGGCATCTCGCAGGTGGCGGCACCGCTCATCGCAGCGGCCGTGATCGTGTGGTGGGACGTTCTCGGGCTCATCCTGATCGATGCGGTGACGTTCATCATCGCGGTCGCGACTCTGCTGGTCGTGCGGTTCCCGAGAGCGCCGCGCTCGGACGTCGGTGCCTCCGCTGCGGGTACCTTGTGGAGCGAGAGCGTCTTTGGTTTCAGGTACCTCCTTCAGCGGCGAGGGCTGATGGGTCTGCTCGTCTTTTTCGCAGCGCTGAACCTCGCGTTCGGTTCCATAGGGCCGTTGATCATCGCATACATGCTGTCGATCGGATCCGAGTTCACGCTCGGTGCGGCGATGACGATTGGTAGCACGGGGATGATCGTTGGATCCGTGGTTGCCTCGGTCATGAAGCCTGTTCGTCACCGTGTGCTCGGCTTCATCGCGGCCACGGCGATCCTGGGGGCAATGCTCGGAACCGTTGCCCTGACGGCGGCTCTCCCTGTGATTGTGGCGTCGATCTGGTTGGCGATGTTCGCGTTGCCGATCGGCATGGCCTTGAGTCAGTCGATCTGGTTGTCGAAGGTCGAACCCGATATCCAGGGCCGGGTCTTCTCAGCGCGAGCGATGATTGCCCAGGCCACCATTCCGGTTGCCTACCTTCTTGTCGGACCGCTTGCCGACCGCGTCTTCGTGCCCGTCATGACGGGCGATTCCGCCATCGGCCTGGCGCTCCAAGGTGTCTTTGGCTCGGGGGAAGCCCGTGGCTACACATTGTTCTTCGTCTCGATGGGGCTCGGAGTGCTCGTGTTGTGCGTGGGGGCCATCGCATATGGTCCACTACGGAATCTGGATCGTGACCTCCCGGATCACGACATGGGTCCCGGGGCCGAGACGTCGGGAGGGACGGTCGAGGATGCGACCCTTGACCTGCGGGATGCACCGCGTGCGACCGAACACAACGAGTCTGTTCGGGGCCGAGGTGCCGCAGGCCCGCCCGTCGCGGAGCAGCCCGCACCGTGATACCTTCGCATGGTGCTTGGCCAACCCGACAGTGAACTGGCGATCCGGATGCTCGATCCGACGGTCGATGCGTCGGACTTGCTTGCGACGGCCACGAGCCTGCGCAACGAGGGTCACGGCACCACGATCACCTATTCGCGCAAAGTGTTCGTGCCGATCACCACGATGTGTCGGGATACCTGCACGTACTGCACCTTCGTCAAGCCTCCCGGCAACGGCGGCGAATACCTGACACCCGATGACGTGCTTGCGATCGTCCGGGCGGGTGACGAGATGTATTGCACAGAGGCGCTCCTGACACTCGGGGATCGACCTGAGGAGAAGTGGCCACAAGCCCGGGCGTTCCTCGATGAACACGGCGCCGACTCAACCATCGAATACGTGGCGATGATGTCTGAACTGATCAGGGCGGAGACAGGGCTGTTCCCGCATGCGAACCCCGGCGTCATGACGCCGAAGGACTTCACCCGACTCCGTCCGACGAACGTGTCGATGGGCATGATGCTCGAGAACATCTCCGACCGCCTCACCGAGCCGGGTATGCCCCATTTCAATTGCCCCGACAAGGTTCCGGCCGTGCGGGTCCAGACCATCCGCGATGCCGGCGCCGCCCGAGTGCCGTTCACGACCGGGATCCTCGTCGGTATCGGCGAAACCGATGCCGAGGTCGTGAGGAGCCTCTTCGCTCTCGCAGATCTGCAGCGCGAGGGCGGACACATCCAGGAGTTCATCATCCAGAATTTCAGGGCGAAAGCCGATACCCGGATGCGTTTCAGCCCCGAACCGGGCATCCCGTACTTCGTGCGGGTCGTGGCACTTGCCCGTTGGATTCTCGGACCGGGGGCGAACATCCAGGTCCCACCGAATCTGACGTCGGAGTTCGGGGTCTACCTCGACGCCGGGATCAACGATTGGGGTGGCGTGAGTCCCCTCACCATCGATTGGGTGAACCCCGAGGCACCTTGGCCCCATCTGTCGAAACTCGAGGCAGTCACCCGTGCGGGTGGATTCACGCTTCGACCTCGCCTGCCCGTCTACCCGGAATACCTGACCTCGGAGTGGATCGATCCGGGGCTTCTGCAATACGCGGTTTCAGCGGCCACTCATGATGGCTACGCTGCCATTCCCGACGTCCAGAGTGTGTCATGACGGTCACGTTCGTCCAATTGAGGCCAGCCGACGAGGTCAACGAGATCTGGGCGTCGACGCGCCGTCGTGAGGGAACACTTGTCGTCGAGGTCGAATCGCCGACGACCTCGGACGTCCTCAACGCCCAGAAGGGTGGCCTGATCCTTGCCAGTGGAGACCCGAACGTGGACGCCCCCGCCTATGTGGTGGACCCGTCTGCCACCCGGGCGTTGACACGACGGGGCGTAGCGGGTTGGCGGGTCACCGTGATCGACCAAGGCGACCGGATGGATGTGCTCAACGCCTTGGCCTTCACCAGGGCCAGGTACCTCCGGTCGACCAGGAGCACGGTTGCCGAGTCGGTCGAGCTGGTCGCTTTGCCTGGGTCCGAGGCGGTGGTCTCGGTGTTCGTGGACAGCGTCGAAGCAGCCATTGATGCCGTCCGTGCGGGGGCACGGGATCTGGTGCTCCGTGACTGGGACAGCGAGCGAGTCGGCGAACTGCGTGATGCCATCGGCGACAAGGCGCTCGTGGAGCGAGGAGCGTTTCCGATCGGTGTCGAGTATGACGTGGCGGCAGCCGAGCTCGAACCTGGCGCGTTCAGTGCATATCTGAATCAGGTGGACGGATCCGGGCGGGCGCGCCCGAGGGTTGATTGGGCACCGGGGAAGGACCTTGTTGCACCGAGCCCCGAGTATCGCCTCTCGGCAGCCTGGGCTGATGACGCATGGAGGTTCGCGTCCCCAGCCACGCACGAAGACGCTTCGCCTGACATCGCTCCGATTCTCGACCGCGCACTCGCCGGCATCGCACCGACTGTGCGCGAGATCGAAGAGCTCTTCGGTGCCCATGGTGCCGATGTGGAAGCGATCGCCGATGTTGCCGATGTCTTGCGCACAAGGGCGGTGGGCGACAACGTGACGTTCGTCGTCAATCGCAACATCAACTACACGAATCAGTGCTACTTCAAATGCGGCTTCTGCGCCTTCTCGAAGGGTCCGCGATCGCTCGACCTGCGTGGGGAGCCGTACCTGTTGTCGATCGACGAGGTCGTCGACAGGTCCGAGGAGGCATGGAACCGGGGAGCCACCGAGGTGTGTCTCCAAGGGGGGATCCACCCCGACTTCACCGGACAGTTCTATATCGACCTCGTCCTCGCGATCAAACAACGTGTGCCCGACATGCACATCCATGGGTACACACCTCTGGAGATCTGGCAAGGGGCTGAGACCGCGGGATGGAGTGTGCGTGAGTTGCTCGTCAGGCTCAAGGAAGCCGGGCTCGGAACCCTTCCCGGTACCGCGGCTGAGATCCTCGACGACGACGTGCGCCTGACGCTGTGCCCCGACAAGATTCGAACCGCCCAATGGGCAGAGGTCATGCTCACGGCCCATGACATCGGGCTGCGGACCACATCGACGATGATGTTCGGACATGTCGACGGGCCGCGTTCGTGGGCGAACCACATCGAGGTCATCCGATCGATCCAGCGGCGCACGGGAGGCTTCACCGAGTTCGTCCCGCTCCCGTTCGTCCACATGGGTTCACCCATATGGCTCCGAGGTCATGCGCGACCCGGGCCGACCTGGGATGAGGTGATCCTCGTCCATGCGGTCGCCCGTATCGCTTTCATCGGCCTGATCGACAACATCCAGGCTTCGTGGGTCAAACTCGGTCTCGACGGCGCTGCCGCGCTCTTGAAGTCCGGATGCAACGACGTCGGCGGGACCCTGATGGACGAGTCCATTTCACGGGCGGCCGGTGCATCGCACGGCACCGAGGTCACCCCGGCCCAGTTCCGAGATGTCATCCTCGATCTCGACCGCAATCCGGTCCGGCGCAACACGGTGTACGCACCGATCGAATCCGGCCTGACGATCTAGACGATCACAACAGGAAGGCCCGTTCTCGGGTGTTGCACCACGGTCACGGGTGTCTCGTACACCTCGGACAGAAGCGATTCGGTCAACACCTCGACTGGTGGACCGGAACTCACGATGCGCCCCTCGGACAGGAGCACCATCGTCGTTGCGTGACGGGATGCGACGTTCAGATCATGGCTTGTCGTGATCACCGAGCGTCCTTCGTTCGCTTCGGCCACGCATGTCGCCATGACCATCTCTGCGTGTCCGAGGTCGAGGCTGTCGGTGGGCTCGTCGAGGAGGACGACCGGCGCTTGCTGGCACAGGATGCGTGCGATCGACACCCGGCGCCGCTCACCACCCGAGAGTTCGCCGAACGGTCTGGACGCCAGCGACGTGACGCCTACCCGCTCCATCGCGATCCGGATTGCCGAATCCCTGTCGGTTCGGTCGAGGCTGTAGAGCCCGAACCCGACGATGGTTTGCACGCTGAAGTGTGATGTCGGTGCGTGGTCCTGGGGGAGGAAGGACCGCACCGAGGCCGCCTTGAGAGCTGAGAGCGACCCGACGTCCGTCCCGTTGATCGAGACGCTCCCGTTGGTTGGCGCGATGTCTCCGGCAAGCGTTCGCATCAACGTCGATTTGCCCGAGCCGTTGGGTCCGACGATCGCGACCAGGTCGCCCGGTGTGACATCGAGGTTGATGCTGCGCAGCACATCCCGGGTGCCAAGGTGGACGTGCAGGTTCGACACGACGACGCTGCTCATGACCCCACTCGATTCCGCAGGATCAGGTACACCAGGTACACGCCTCCGATCGCCGTGGTTATGAGCCCGACGGGAACCTCGAAGCCATGTCCCGCCACACGTCCGATGAGGTCGCTTCCGACAACGAATGTCGCCCCCACCGTTGCAGCCACGGGAATCGTGTGCCGGTGATGCGGTCCCACTGTCCTGGCCGCAATACGGCCAGCCACCAGGCCGACGAAGCCCACCACGCCGACGGCGCCCACCGTCGCGCCGACGGCGCCTCCGACGAGGATCGCGTTCGTCCGGAGCACGCTCGAGACATTGAGCCCGACATGTCGGGCAGGAACGAATCCGAGGCTGAGCATGTCGAGGCGACCCGCAAACGGGAGGAGCGCCGCGACGGCAACGATTGCGGCGACAAAGACCCACGCAGCAGTCGTCCATGTGGCTGCACCGAGCCCACCGAAGAACCAGAACGAGATGTCGGGTATGCGGGGATCATGGATCGCGACCGACGCGGTGGCGACAACCGCCCCGACCACGAGACCGACAGCGATACCGATCAGGATGAACCTCCCGGCGTCCCCGCCCGCTCTGTCGGAGATGTGGCGAACGGCAAAACCTCCGAGCACTCCAGCGACAACACCTGCAGCGATTGCCATCTCCGGTCCCACGGTCGCGTATCCGAGCCAGAAGCCGGCGATTGCGCCGATCGACGAAATCGATGACAGGCCGACGAGCTGAGGATCCGCGATCGGGTTCCTGTATGTGCCTTGCAACGTGATCCCGCCGACGCCGAGGGCGATGCCTGCGGATGCCGCCAATATCAGGCGTGGCATCCGGATGTTCCAGACGATCGCGTCGACCGCGGCCGACTGCTCGAACTCGAATGGGCTGAGATGGTTGACGAGGACCGCAGCGACGTCATCGATTCCGATGGACACGGCACCAAGAACCAGGAACGCAAAGCAGATGAGAGCGAGGGCAGCACCCCATACGAACAGGGCTGGTGTGAAGCGATCGTTGCGGGTCATGGTGTGGCGAGTTCCGGGTGGAGATCACGGACCAGCTGGCGGAGCGCCTCGCCGACCCTCGGACCCATGCCGAGGAACATCGCCTCGTCGTAGGCAAGCACGGCTCCCTGTTGCCCGGCAGGGGTGTCCGAGACCCCGGGCAGTGCCAGGAAGCTGTCGACGCCGCCGATGATCCTGATTCCCTCCATGCTTGAGATGAGGACATCAGGGTTGGCTGCCACGAGTCGTTCTGCACTGAGCGCTTCGGCGAACGTGACACCTGCCGCACCGAGGGCGTCGATACCTCCAGCGGCCTCGATGAGGAAGTGGGTCGGCATGCCGTTTCCGAACATCAGCAGTACCTCGGGGCCACGGACATAGACATAGGCGACTCTCGGAGTGCTCGTTGCTGTGGCTCCCAACGCCATCGCCTCTGCAATGTCGGATTCGACTCTTGCGATCAGCGTTGCGCCGGCGGATTCCCTGCCGATCACGGTTGCCACCCGTGCGATCTTCCGGCTGACACCGGGCAGGGTCGGTTCAAGGTCGAATATCGCCACCGGGATGCCGGCTTGCCGAATCTGGTCGATGGCGGTATCGGGGCGGACCTGGGTGTCAGCGAGCACGAGCGTGGGGGACAGCTCGATGACGCGCTCTGCGATGAGGGACCTCCCGAGTCCGACAGTCGGGAGCCTGGTTGCCTCGACCGGGTAGGTGGTCGTGAGATCGATGCCGACGACGGACTCGCCGGCGCCCAGGGCGAACACGATCTCCGTGAGATCGCCGTTGAGTATCACCAGACGGGATGCATCCGATACATCGGTCGGGACACCGTCGGCCGACACGAAGGTACCGGCGGCTGCTTGACCCGACGACGAGGTGGCAGTGGATGTCGGCTGTTGGGTCACCGCCGAACAAGCCGAAACGACGACCAGAACTGCGAGCATGACCGAGATCAAGGTTCTGCGCATAACGTCACCACGTTACGAGAACCCGCGTTCCGACGCTCTGTCGGGCGTTCGCCCTGTACCCTTGGCTGATGCGAACGCGAGCGACAACGGCTGAATTGCGTGATGCGATGTTCGATGCTGCCCGTGATCTCATCGCTGAGGTTGGCTACTCCGAGATGTCGCACGCCGACATCACATCGGCCGTGGGAATCGGACGGACGACCTTCTACGAGCACTTCACTTCGAAAGAAGACCTCCTGATCCAGCTCGTGCGACGGGAGCTGCCAGGCACGACCCAAGAGATCCTCGACGCAGTCGACGAGAACCTGCCACCGGATCTCCGGCTCGCCCAACTGGCCGAGAAGATGGTCGAGTTCGTCGGCACCGACCACATGGGTCTCATCCTGCACACCGAGGTGCCCCGGCTGTCGCCGGAGGCGCAGCGAGGGATAGCCGAGGCACACGAAGGGCTCGCTTCCGAATTCGCTTCGGTGTACCGGGCCGGCGTCGAGAAGGGTCTGTTCGCTGCCTACCCGCCGCGCCTCGCGGGACGGATGATCGAACAGATCATCATGACCGGAGGCAAGGTCGTCATGGACTCGCCCGATCCTGCCGCACAGGTCGGGGAGATAGCACGGGACACCGCAAGGATGCTCGTTGCGGCACTCGCCGTGAAGCCGTAGAGATGCACTTCCACGTCGTCACACTGTTCCCGGACTACTTCGATTCCGTCCTCGCCACCTCTCTCATCGGCAAGGCGATCGAGGACGGCATCATCGTTGTCACGTTCCATGATCCGCGGGACCACGGCAAGGGTGTCCATCGGCAAGTGGACGACGCACCGTTCGGTGGGGGAGCAGGCATGGTCATGAGCCCCGAGCCTCTCGCATTGACGCTTGAACCCTTGGCTCACACACATCGCGTGCTCATGACACCTGCGGGTGCCCCACTGCATCAGAATCATCTCGATCGTTTTGCCGGCCTTGACGAGGTGACGCTCGTGTGCGGCCGGTACGAAGGGATCGATCAACGCGTGATCGATCACTTCATCGACGAGGAGGTGTCGCTCGGGGACTTCGTGTTGCTCGGTGGAGAGGTCGCAGCGGCAGCAATCATCGAAGGCGTCGGGAGGCTGCTCCCCGGTGTCATCGGCAATCCGGCGTCGTCCGCACATGAATCGTTCCGTGGTGACGGCCTGCTCGAGGAGCCGGTCTACACACGACCGGCTGAGTTCAGGGGATGGAAGGTGCCCGAGATCCTGATGAGCGGAGACCACGCACGGGTTGAGGAGTGGCGAGCTGAACAACGTATACTTCGGACTCGGGATCGCAGACCGGACCTCCTCGACGAGTAGGTCCGATACGGTTGCGCCCCGGATACAATCAACGCTCACCTCACTCTTTCATTCTCGGAGGACCCCGTGAACACGATCGAACAGATCGAGCAGTCCCAACTGCGCGACGACATCCCACAGTTCAGCGCCGGCGACACCGTGCGCGTTGACGTCCGCGTCATCGAAGGCGGTCGCGAACGGGTGCAGGCGTTCGAAGGCGTCGTCATCGCACGCAGCGGTGGCGTCGGTGCCCGTGCAACGTTCACCGTCCGCAAGCTCAGTTTCGGGGTCGGTGTCGAGCGGATCTTCCCGCTACATTCGCCGATCATCCAAGGCATCACCGTCACCCGACGTGGTGACGTGCGTCGCGCAAAGCTGTACTACCTCCGCGATCGCATCGGCAAGGCGACCCGTATCAAGGAAAAGCGCGACTAGCGCAACCCCTTTTGCCGGTCGCAGCAACGACCCCGCTCGATCGCCTCTGCCGATCCCATGAGGTCTTCCACCGACTTCGGGAGAAGAATGGCGCCCCTCCGGTGTGGCGCCGGCCCGCAACCTTCGCCACGCTCGCGCTCCTCGTTCTCGAGCAGCAGGTGTCGCTTGCATCGGCTCGTTCGGCGTTCCTGAAACTCGAACGAGCCATCGATGAAGTGGAACCAGAACCATTCCTGGAACTCAGCGACGAGACCCTCCGGCAGATCGGCTTCTCGCGTCAGAAGGCGAGCTACACCCGGGGCATCGCAGAGCTGATGGCCACGGGGGCTCTTGACCTTGTGGCCGTTTCCCGTCTCGAGGCGGACGCTGCGATTGCCGAGCTTGTCACCATCCGCGGTATCGGTCGGTGGACCGCCTCGTGCTTTGCGTTGTTCGTCAATGGTGCTGAGGACATCTGGCCGAGCGGTGATCGGGCGCTCGCCGTCTCGATGGCAGCGGTGCTCAGACTCGATGACGTGCCGTCGACCGAAGAGGCAGACGCGATCGCCGCCGCGTGGGCGCCGTACCGGTCCATAGCGGCTGCGATGCTGTGGCACGAGTACCTCGGTGGCGCCGAATACCGGCGGTCGGAACACGATGGCTTCCTCGACGGTACCGGTATGGTTCTCGGGTGACAGATTCCAATCCTGGCGACTACGCCAACGGCGAGGGCGCGGACGGCGTGTTCACCAAGAACGATGCATCTCCGGGCTCCGATTCGCCCGTGCCCGGTCCAGACGATCCAACCCGCGAGCTTGAGATCGTCACCACGCCGCTCGAACCGGCGAAGAAGTCGATCCCATTCTGGCTCGAACTGCCCATTCTGATCGGTGTGGCTCTGATCGTCGCCGTCGTGATCAAGACGTTCCTGTTCCAGGCGTTCTTCATCCCGTCGGGATCGATGAAGGAGACACTGCAGGTCGATGACCGTGTGCTCGTCAACAAGATCGCGTATTCGTTCAGCGACCTGAAGATCGGGGATGTGGTGGTGTTCGACGACCCTCGTGCGGGTTTCGAGGCACCAGCCGAAAGCGTTCTCGAGTCGGCGATGAGGAACCTTGTTGAATCCGTTGGCCTTGCAACCCCCCAATCCGAGTTCATCAAGCGTGTTGTCGGGCTCCCAGGGGACACGGTGGAGCTTGTGGCCAATCAACTGTATGTGAACGACGTCCCGGTCGTCGAGCCGTATCTGGCAGCAGACGCTGTCCCACCGTCGACGTGCAGTGGCTCGACGTACGGCCCGATCGAGGTGCCACCCGATCACGTGATGGTGATGGGGGACAATCGATGCCATTCGAGTGACGGTCGCGTGTTCGGTCCCATTCCGAGTGAGGACATCGTCGGCAAGGCGTTCGTCATCATCTGGCCGATAGGGCGATGGTCGGGCCTCTGAGCGCTCACCATGTGCCTACGCTTTCGTCATGAGTGATGAGGACCTCGAAAAGTACGAGTCGGATGTCGAACTCAAGATCTATCGCGAGTACCGCGACGTCCTCCCGATGTTCAAGTACGTCGTCGAAACCGAACGTCGCTTCTATCTGGCGAACTCGGTGGATGTCACCACGAAGACAACAGGTGATTCCTCCTATTTCGAGATCGAACTCGAGGACGCCTGGGTTTGGGACATGTATCGACCAGCGAGATTCGTGAATTCGGTTCGTGTGATGACGTTCCGTGACGTGAACATCGAGGAGATCGGCCGCTCAGGGGAGTAGCCGGCAGATTCTCCGACAGGAATCTGTCGTAGTCGAGGCATATCGTCGCACCATGGTGCACGACAAGCACGCCGTGGGTGCTCGCGGTGAGACGATCGCAACTGCATTTCTCCTTGCCCGCGGTTGCGATCTGGTCGCAAGCAACGCACGCGCCGATGGTGGAGAGGTCGACCTCGTCATCCGGGACGGCTACCGGGTCGCAGCTGTCGAGGTGAAGCTGGCGACGGACGGGGCGGACCCTCTCGAAGCGGTCGACGATCGGAAGTTCGCGTTGGTCACGAGAACTGTGGCCGGTCTTGATCTGTGGATCGATAGGATCGACCTGCTCGGAGTGTCGATGGATGCGGAGGGGTGTGGGATCCGGTGGCTACGGGGAGTTGACTGAGTGGTGTCCCTGGCGGCGCCGTTCCTTGAACCAGCACCCGCGATGCCAGTGCCTGCGCAGATCGGGAGCCTCGTGTGGGACAACAACGACGTGACCAACACCTCGCTCGATGATGGATTCACAGCCGGGACAGGCGTACTCCTTGCGCGCCTGGTACGGCTGGATTGGTTGCACCATCTCGTCGGCGAACTCGCCGAGAAGATCAACCATGTCGGGCGCGTTGGTGGATTCGATTGCCATCGCAGGCCATGGTACGTGGAGATTCCACACATTCGCTGATACCTCACGAACGGTGCCGCAGTACTGTGGTGGGCCATGCATGACTTCGTGACCGTTGAGGATGCGGGAAACGTCCGGTGGTTGACCATGTCGAACCCGGGGCGGATGAACGCGGTCCCGGTGTCCGGATGGGGTGAGCTCGCCTCCGCGTTTGAGGACTTCGCCGCCAGCGACCAACGCGTTCTTGTGATCACGGGTGCCGACGGCGAGTTCTGTTCGGGCGCCGACGTGGATCGCGATCTCGGTGACACGCCGAGTACAGCGGACAATGCAGCTCGCATGCGCCGGACCAATCATGCGGCTCGTGCGTTGCACCGGTTGTCCAAGCCGACGATCGCCGCCGTTGATGGTGTCGCCGTCGGCGCTGGCATGAATCTTGCCCTCGGTTGCGACATCGTGGTTGCGACCCGTCGCGCCCGGTTCTCTGAGATCTTCGTTCGCCGCGGCCTGACCGTGGATTTCGGTGGGACCTGGGTGCTTCCCAGGCTGGTGGGGCTCGCGGCTGCCCGCGACCTCGCTTTGACCGGTCGGATGGTGCACGCTCCCGAGGCGCTTGCGATCGGCCTCATCGCCCGAATGGTGGAAGTTGATGCGCTGCGCGGTGAGGTCGGTGAGCTTGCCGACACGTTGGCCTCTGGCGCCCCTTTGGCCCAATCGATGATCAAGCGGGCACTCGACCGTTCGTCATCGATGACATTCGAACAGGCCCTTGCCTTCGAGGAGCAGGCCCAGGCGGTCCTGCTTGCGTCCGAGGACCTCGCGGAGGGTTCCGCTGCGTTCGTCGAAAAGCGGGACCCTGACTTCAAGGGTCGCTAGTCCTCCGGCGGGTCGCCCTCGGGTTCACCCGTGGTCACGTGGTCGGCCGTCGTGTCATCTTCGACCTGCTGGTCGATCATGTGCTCCACGGATGGCTGGTAGATCTCTTCGAGCAGACCGAGGGACGACGGTCTCGGCCGATGCTTGGATCGGTACCAGATCCACCCTCGGCGCTCCATCCAGGTGAGGAGGAGATGCACGGCGGCGGCGGATAGGGCAAGGGCGACAATGACACCCACGACGGTGATCGCCGGGTTCATGGGAGCACGGGGCCCTCGGATGCCGCCCATCCGCGACACGCACCGACGGTGAACACCAACAGCGAGTTGACCGAACCGGGGCGATCGTACTGCTTGTACTTGTTGCGCAACGCCGCTGCCCACCCGTCATCGGGGCGCAGCGTTGCGGTGTGGACCAGGTCCACCCGGACCCACCACAGCTGGTTCCAATCCTCGTTCCGATGGTCGACCAGCAGCGATGCTCTGGGTTCATGATCGAGGTTGATGATCCGCCGCAATTGCTTGCCGGTCTTGGGTTTGATTGTGTCTATCGGGATCACCAGATCGGTTCGGTTCGTGACGAAGACGACAGGAACCTGGTGGATTCCGATGCGCGCATCGACCGTTCCGAGCACACCGAAGCGGGATTGCTCAAGCAGGTCGAGGCATACTGACGTCGGCAGTCCCATGACGTCAACCTAGCCAGCGACCGGTGGCTTCTGTACCGGTCACGTGCGTGTCGATCCCGAATCTGTCATCCCCGTCACATACGTTGCGGTCATGAGCACAGCAATCACCTCATGTGCCCTCGTTGGGGTCGATCCACGTCCCGTCACGATCGAAGTGAGTCTCGGCGGAGGTCGTGGACAGTTCATCATTGTGGGGCTTCCTGATGCGTCCGTCCGTGAGTCACGTGAGCGGGTCCGATCGGCCCTCAAGATGTCCGGTTACGGGTTCCCGCGCGGGCGCGTGGTCGTCAGTCTCTCGCCGGCCGATCTGCCGAAGACAGGAGCGATCTATGACCTCGGGATCGCCCTGAGCCTCATCAACGCGACCGACGGGTTGGGTTCCGGGTCAGGGTCGTATGTCGCGATCGGTGAGTTGTCCCTGCACGGAGCCATCAAACCGACGGTCGGGGCAGTGGTTGCGGCGGCCGTGGCAGGGGATCTGGGTTTGACCGCATTGGTCCCCGAAGGATCAACGCTACCGGCCGGATGCTCGGGTCTGGTTGTCGGTGCTTCCTCGCTACGCGAGGCCGTTGGCATAGTCAGTGGGCTGCACGATGGATCCCCGGTCGCACGGACTCCCTCGACCGAGGGTCCACAGGTCGACCTTGCCGACGTCCGGGGCCAGGGGCCTGCGCGAAGAGCTCTCGAGATCGCTGCCGCCGGTGGACACCATCTCCTGATGGTCGGGCCACCCGGAGCCGGGAAGTCGATGCTCGCGCGACGTCTGCCGTCGTTGCTGCCCTCGCTCGGGGAGACCGAACAGCGGGAGGTCGCCCTGGTGATGACCGCCAGCGGGCTCGAGGTCGCTGATGTGTCCTCCCCGCCCTTCCGGGATCCCCACCACTCCATCTCCATACCTGCCCTCGTGGGTGGGGGGTCTGGCATCCCCACGCCGGGTGAGGTGACGCGTGCCCATCGGGGTGTGTTGTTCCTCGATGAGCTCGGCGAGTTCCCGCCTGCGGTGCTCGACGCGCTCCGTCAACCGATGGAGTCGGGGTCGGTCGTGGTCTCCCGCCAGGCGGCGAGCGTCAGGTTCCCGTGTGACATCCAAGTCATCGCTGCATCGAATCCGTGCCCCTGCGGCTACCGCGGTGATCGCATGATCGGTTGCGTGTGCACGGCGGCCCGAATCGATCGGTATCGCGCCCGGTTGTCCGGCCCGCTGGTCGATCGCTTCGACCTGCGTGTCGGTGTTGCTCGTCTCAGCCCGACGGACTTGGACTCGTCCGGCGGCGAATCGAGTGCAGCCGTCCGGCGTCGGGTCGAAAGAGCACGGAGCCGTCAGGCCGAGCGCGGTTCGCTCAATAGGTCACTGACCGGCGACCAGCTGTCGGCCTTCGAGGACAAGGACGCGTTGCGCTCCTTTCTCGCAAGCGAGGATGTCGCATCCGCCCTGACAGCCCGCGGATGGGACCGCATTCGTCGGGTCGCACGTACGATCGCCGATCTCGCAGGCGACGAGATCACCGCAGGTGTGCACATCAAGGAGGCAATGATGATCAGGGCGGATGTCACATGACGGATCTCGCTGTGCTTCGTCTCGCCCACGCAGGGTTGTCGCCGCGGCGGACTGCCGGGTTGGTTGCGAGGTTTGGTTCGGCTCGCGCCGTCGTGGAGGCCATGACGTCCGGATCGGTGACGGTCAGCCCGTTGGTGCTGGCTGCCGTGTCGGTGAGCGGTCAGGACCGACAGCGCCAGCTGCAAGATGCGGGCATCAGCTTCGTACCGCGTGGATCCTCCGCGTATCCGGTCCGGCTTGGCCGGTTTGATGACGCTCCACCTTGGCTCTTCGTTCTCGGCCCACCGGACGACCTGCACCAGCCCACGATCGGGATCGTGGGAAGCAGGTCCTGCACGACATACGGCAGGGACCTGGCTGAGGCGTATGGCTCGACGTCCTCGGACGCCGGTTGGTGCGTGGTGAGCGGGCTGGCCCGTGGTATCGATGCAGCTGCGCACAGAGGCGCTGTCATGGGCCCCACCCCATGCGTCGGTGTGGTCGGCTCCGGTATCGACATCGTCTACCCGGTGGAGAATCGCGCCTTGTACGACGATCTGCTCGGGGCAGGGGGGCGCATCGTTTCGGAGTATCCACCGGGCACGAGGCCCGATGGTTGGAGGTTTCCCACGAGGAATCGGATCATCGCGGGTCTTTCTGACGTGGTCCTGGTTGTGGAGGCGACGCATACCGGCGGTGCCCTGATCACTGCCAGGGTTGCGCTCGATTACGGGGTGCCGATCTACGCGGTGCCCGGGGATGTCGATCGCCCCACATCCGAAGGTACCAACGCATTGATCCGCGACGGTGCGTTCCCCATCTTCGGACCCGACGACCTGGCAGAAGTCCTGCATCTGGTGCAGCCGCTCGTGGTGTGAACGGCTCGGCGGAAGCATCCATGATCGAGTCGATGATTGACGAGTGACCACACAACGACGACCATGGACAGATGCAGACCCTGTCCATCACGGATGCGGTCGATCGATATCTCACCCGATGTTCGGTTGATCGCGGCCTTTCGCCGCACACGATTGACGCGTACCGTCGTGACCTGGCCGCCTTCGTCGAGTTCAGCGACCGCTACGGGGTAACCGATCTTGGTCATGTCGACCGACGTCTTGTGCGACGCTACGTGGCCAACCTCACGACCAGGGGCTATGCGGCGCGTTCGGTGAGCCGCAAAGCATCGACGGTCCGTGCATTCCTCGCTGATGCGGAGCGTCGCAAGCTGGTGTCGACGAACCCGGCTGCAGCTGTCCCGCACCCGAAGCGACCCTCAACCCTGCCTCGCGCGATACCAGCACGTTCCCTGTCGAGGATGATCGACGACATCGGTAGCGAGGCACCCGTTGACATCCGCGATCGCGCGATTCTCGAGGTGCTCTATGGCACCGGCCTGCGTGTATCTGAGCTCGCTGGCCTCACCCTTGACGACCTTGCCGGAAACGCCTTTCTGATCGTCAGGGGCAAGGGTGCCAAGGAACGATCGGTCCCACTCATCGCCCCGGTGACAAACGCGGTCGATCACTACGTCTCGCACGCCCGACCGTCGCTTCTCGCCGGCAGAGCCTCGTCCGCTGTGTGGATCGGTGTGCGAGGCGGTGACATGACACCACGCGGGATCAGGCACGTCGTGCGATCGAGGGTGGGTTCATTCCCTCACGCCCTTCGGCATTCGTTCGCGACGCATCTGCTCGAAAACGGCGCTGATCTGCGGTCTGTACAGGATTTGTTGGGACACACCGAACTGGCGACCACACAGATCTACACTTCAGTTACTCGGAAGCACATGACAGACACCTACGAAAGAAGTCACCCACGTGCCTGACAAGGAACAACACGAGCTGGATGACCTCTGGACGTTGTACAAGACGACCGGAGACGAGCGGGCCCGTGAAGGACTCATCCTTCACTACTCGCCGCTGGTCAAGTTCGTCGCAGGCAGGGTCGGATCAGGGCTTCCCAAGAATGTCGATCACAACGACTTGGCGTCGTACGGCACGTTCGGTCTGATTGATGCAGTCGACAAGTTCGAGCCCGAGCGAGGGTTCAAGTTCGAGACGTACGCAGTGAACAGGATCAAGGGAGCAATCCTCGACGAATTGCGTGCTCTTGACTGGGTCCCCCGATCCGTGCGGGCCAGGGCACGTGAGATACAACGTACGATGGCCGAGCTCGAGCACAAGCTCCAACGGTCCGCCACCGAGGAAGAGGTGGCAGAGGCGATGGAGATCTCCACCGATACGCTCCGCGATCAGCTCGGGGAGATCGCCAACCTTGGTTTTGTGGCACTCGACGAGTTGCTCAACCCGACGGAGCGCGAGTCCGGGTCCATGTCCGAGATGATCGCCGATACGACGGCGATCGACCCATCGGGCAACTTCGAAAAGGAAGAGACCCGGTACATGCTCGCCGACTCGATCAACCGCCTCCCTGACAGGGAACGGCTGGTCCTCACGCTGTACTACTACGAGGGGCTCACCCTCGCCGAGATCGGCGGCGTGTTGAACGTCACCGAATCCCGTATCTGTCAGATCCACACCAAAGCGGTGATGAGCCTCAGGAACCGGTTCATCGAGCCTGCGTACCGCTGACCCGAAGCGGTCGCGGCCTCGTGACTGCCAAGGGCGGTCCAGCTCGTATCGGCCACGGGTGACGGAATCAGTGATCCGAGCAGGCGGGTACACCCATGGGTTCGTTACAGTTCCGTCAACTAAGCACGGTTGCTGCAATCCCCGTGTGGTGCGTCCCGGACGGGGCGTTCGGGGGCTCAAAGAACAACCGGAAGACCCAACCCGAATAGGAGACGACTATGGCTGTCATCGCCATGCGCCAGCTGCTCGAAGCAGGCGTCCACTTTGGTCATCAGACCTCACGGTGGAACCCCAAGATGCGACCGTTCATTTTCTCGGAACGCAACGGGATCCACATCCTCGACCTTCGCCAGACCCTCGAGTCTGCCGAGGAGGCCTACAAGATGGCCCACGACATCACGGCTGCCGGTGGCACCGTGCTGTTCGTCGGAACCAAGAAGCAGGCCCAGGCAGCGATCGAGGAGAACGCGGTGCGCGCCGGAATGCCCTACGTCAATCAGCGTTGGCTCGGAGGCATGCTCACCAACTTCCAGACGATCCACAAGCGGATTCTCTACATGCACGAGCTCGAGCAGATGGAATCCACCGGTGAGATGAACCAGCTCCCGAAGAAGGAACGACTCCGTCTCCGTCGCGAGCTCGTCAAACTCCGTGCGGTGCTTGGTGGGGTCGCAGACCTTCGTCGTGCACCTGACGCCGTGTTCATCGTCGACATCAACGCGGAGCACATCGCGGTCAAGGAGGCGAAGCGCCTCGGGATCCC
Source organism: uncultured Acidimicrobiia bacterium (assembly GCA_965368815.1). Classification (GTDB taxonomy): domain Bacteria; phylum Actinomycetota; class Acidimicrobiia; order Spongiisociales; family UBA5794; genus UBA5794. Next base: position 18,914 of record CBDUOH010000008.1, on the reverse strand, counting down.
CGTCATGGCACTCGTCGACACGAACTGTGATCCGGACGACGTCGATCTCGTGATCCCGGGCAACGACGATGCCATTCGTGCTGCCGACCTGCTCGCCGGGGTCGTCGCCGACGGCTGTCTCGCCGGCAAGGAGATCGCAAACGCAAAGCGCAAGGATGCGCCGAAGACCGAAGACAAGGAGTAACGGTGGCTGATTTCACCGCTCAGGACGTCCAGACCCTCAGGAAATCCACGGGCGCCGGGATGATGGACGCCAAGAAGGCGCTCTCGGAGACCGGTGGCGACATGGACAAGGCTGCCGATTATCTTCGTGAGAAGGGCATTGCGGCCGCTGCCAAACGTGCCGACAGGGAACAGGGCGAAGGCGTCATTGGAGCCTATCTCCACAATCAGGCCGGTCGGCCGGTTCTCGGGGTTCTCATCAGTCTGGCATCCGAGACTGACTTCGTCGCCAAGAGCGAGGAGTTCCGTGAGGCGGCCAACGACATCGCCATGCACGCCGCGGCAGCGAATCCACAATGGATCAACAGGGAAGACGTTCCCGAAGAAGCCGTCGCCAAGGAGAAGGAACTGATCGCAGCACAGGCGCGCAACGAGGGCAAGCCCGATGAGATCGTCGAAAAGATCGTCTCGGGTCGTCTCGAGTCGTTCTACCGTGACAACGTGCTCGTCGATCAGGTGTTCGTGAGATCAGACAAATTCGAGGGCACGGTCGGCGAACTGGTCCAACGGTTGGCCGTCAAGATGGGTGAGAACATTTCGGTTTCATCCATGGCTAGGGTCGCCGTCGGGGAGTGAGTAAGCCGAAAGGTGGCGAGATGGGTAAACGACGCGTCGTACTGAAACTGTCGGGCGAGGCGTTTGCCGACGCCGACCTCGGATATGGCATCGACCCGGTCACGGTGGATCGGACGGCTGCCGAGATAGCGGCCGTCCACGCCGAAGGTCACGAGATAGCGATCGTCGTCGGCGGAGGGAACATCTTCCGCGGTCTGAGCGGTGCCGCAAAGAACATGGACCGGTCAAGCGCCGACTACATGGGGATGTTGGCGACGGTCATCAACTCCGTGGCGCTCAGGGACGCGCTCGAGCGGGCAGGCTCGGAAACCCGCGTCCAGACGGCGATCAACATCCAGCAGGTGGCCGAGCCATACATCCGGTTGCGGGCCATTCGTCATCTCGAAAAGGGACGGATCGTCATCTTTGCCGCCGGAACCGGCAACCCGTTCTTCACCACCGATACGACGGCAGCGCTGCGAGCAGCCGAGATCGGTGCTGATGCCGTGTTGAAGGCGACCAAGGTAGACGGGATCTACACATCCGATCCTGCCACCGATCCGAGTGCCGAGTTCATGGGCGAGCTCGATTACATGCACGCGATCTCCGAGCAGCTCGGGGTGATGGATGCGACCGCAGTTACGATGTGCATGGAGAATGGCCTGCCGATCCGGGTGTTCAACATGATGATTCCCGGGAATATTGCCAAGGCCGTTCGCGGTGAACCTGTAGGAACATTGGTGGAAGCTGGAGTGAACGAATGATCAATGAGCACCTTGATGACGCTGACCTGAAAATGGATCAGGCTGTTGAGCACACGGTTCACGAGTTTGCCGGCGTGCGGACCGGTCGCGCCAATCCCGGGTTGCTGAGCCGTGTCATGGTCGACTACTACGGCACCAAGACACCGCTCCAACAGTTGGCCTCGTTCTCGACGCCCGAGGCGAGGATGTTGATCGTGACCCCATACGACAAAGGGGCGATCTCGGACGTCGAACGCGGGATTCGTGAGGCCGACCTCGGACTGAACCCGTCCAACGACGGGAACATCATCCGCCTCGCGTTTCCTGCCCTCACCGAGGAGCGGCGCAAAGAGCTGATCCGGGTGGTCCGGGGTGTGGCAGAGGACGGCAAGGTCGCCATCAGGAACATCCGGCGTCACGCGAAGGACGCCATCGAATCCGAGGATGTATCCGAGGACGACATCCATCGCGCCGAGAAGGAACTCCAAGAGCTCACCGACAAGCACACGAAGACCATCGATGAAGCCCTCGAGCGCAAGGAAGAGGAACTGCTCGAGGTCTGAACCGATCGCGGGCTGCGGAAACCCCGTCCAAGCCTCACGTAAGACACCCCTCTGACCGGTGATTCCGGTACCGTGGAGCCATATGCCAGACGACCGCAACAACGATCCCGTCCAGAGCGATTTCGACGACTGGTTGGCCGAGGAGGAAGCTTCCCCGGTCGACCCGACGGAGCAGACGCGCGACCCGGAGGATGAGGAGTCGTCGATGGAATCCGAGGTGTCGGAGGACGCAGCACCGGATGCTGGCGCCGATGTCGACACCGGCGAGATCTTTCCGGTGGCCGACGAGGATCCGGCTCCTCTGATTGAGGATCACCCTGCCGTCGAGTTCGACGCCGTCGACGTCGGCGGAGCAGTCGACGATGCAACAGCGGAGTTGCATGTTCCCGATGAGCCTGAGGATGAGCCTGGGGCTGGGCCATTCCACGACGATGTGACCGATGAGATCCACGCTCCCTCCGACCCTGACGACGAAGCCGACATCTCGTCGGGTGGTTTTGACGTCGACGAGTACGCCGACAGCGGCGACGAAACCGGTCCTGTCGACGATGCACCGGTGATCGAGTTCGGTGCGTTCGATGGTGGGCACGAGCCCATCACCGGCGAAATGGAGATCATCGTCCCCGAGGCACCTGCATTCGAACCGTCCGATTCCGAGGCGGATGAACTCCTCACTCCGTTCGATCTGGGTGATGCCCCAGAAACCGTCGAGGATCTCGATGTCGAGATTCCGAGCGATCCTCCGTTCGACTTCGGTTCGGCCGAACGTGCCCCGTTCGATCCTTTCGAGGACACAGGTGAGGCAGTGTTCGTCACCGGTGAAACGCCACAGATCGGGGATTCGCAAGGTACCGGCGGATTCGACGCAGGATCCGTACCAACTGCGGCACAATCGAAGAGCTTTGCCGAGTTGTGGGGTGTCGAGGACGCAACGGTCGCCGCCCAATCGCCCGAGCCGGCGTCGGAAGATCTCAGCGTCCCCGACGCAGAGGAGTTCGGTGAAGCGTTCACCCTTGCGCCCGAGGACTTCCAGCGCGGAGGGACGAGGGACCACACCGGGCTTGCGGAGGCGATCGCAGCTGCGGAGTCCGAGGACACCGAGCAGGTCGCCCTCGTGGCGCCCATCCCAGGACTCGAGTCATCGGTCGTGGGATTCGAAGATGTTGTCCAGGCCGAGGGCCATCGGCGCGTCATGGCGCGTGCGTCGGGCGATCTTCTTGCGAGGGTCACCACGGGCCTCATCCTCGTCGTAGCGCTCGCAGCATCGTTGGTTTGGCGTCCTGCGCTGCTCGTGCTCGCCACGGCGGTCTTCGTGTTGGGGGCTGGAGAGTTCTACACGGCGCTTGTCCGTCACGACCGGAAACCGATTGCCCTCTTTGGGTTCATCGGCATCGTGGCTGCCTGTATCGGAGCGTTCGCATGGAGCGCCGCGGCGATTCCGATCGCGTTCGTCATCGCCACCGTCCTCCTGCTGTTGTTCTACGCGATCACGCCGGGCAAAGCCGACCCGATGGGCAACCTTGCCCTCACGGCGACCGTAATGGTCTGGGCAGGACTTGGATCCTTCGCCATGCTCATCGCGAGGTCCGACGACTATCGGGTCCTGATCCTCGGTGTCGTCCTCACCGTCGCAGGCGCCGACGTCGCAGCCTTCTTCGTTGGTCGAGCCATCGGGAGAACGCATTTTGCTCCATGGGTCTCACCGAAAAAGACGGTGGAGGGCCTGGTCGCCGGCGTCATCGTTGCGTTCGGTATCGGGGCCACACTTCACTTCTTCGAGCCATTCGAACTCACATCAGGTCTCGCCGTGGGAGCTGCCGCGGCCGTTCTCACACCGATCGGTGACCTCGCCATGTCTGCGGCCAAGCGGTCCCTCGGACTCAAGGACATGGGATCCGTCCTGCCCGGTCATGGTGGATTCCTCGACCGCATCGATGGGCTGTTGTTCACGATTCCTGCGGCATGGGCCATCTTCGTCTGGGCGGGTCTGCTCTGAACCCTCTCGTCGTGCTCGGTGCCACGGGCTCCATCGGCACCCAAACGCTCGAAGTGGCCGACAGGGTCGGCGCAGAGGTTGTTGCCATAGCGGCCCAGCGGCCATCGCAGGAACTTCTCGATCTTGCACAGCGGTACCCCGACGCCGCCGTCTGCGTCACCAAACCCGGCGATGACACCCAGACGTTCAAGGCAGCACTCGGCAACCGGGCCCGGTTCGGCCCTGGTTCGATGACCGAGATTGCAGCGACCAGCAACACCACGGTTGTGAACGGTGTCGTCGGATCGGCCGGCCTCGAAGCATCCCTTGCGGCTCTCCAGGCAGGGAATCGACTCGCGTTGGCCAACAAGGAGAGTCTGGTTGCTGGCGGGCCACTCCTCACGAGCGCCGCTCGTGATGGAGGCGGTGAGATTGTTCCCGTCGATTCGGAGCATTCGGCGATCTGGCAGTGCATAGCGGGCGAGCCGTCCGGGTCGGTTGCACGCTTGATCCTCACGGCCTCAGGGGGCCCGTTCCGCGGCATGGTCGAAGCAGACCTGGCGGGTGTCACCGTGGAGCAGGCCCTCGCCCATCCGACATGGGCCATGGGCCCACGGATCACGACTGATTCCGCGACGCTGATGAACAAGGCGTTTGAGGTGATCGAGGCGCACTATCTCTTCGACATCAGCTACGACGCGATCGATGTGGTGGTCCATCCCCAGAGTGTCGTGCATTCTTTCGTCGAATTCGTTGACGGGGTGGTCAAGGCCGAGTTGGGATTCCCGGACATGCGCAAGCCGATCCAGATCGGCATCACGTATCCCGAGCGGGTCCCCGTTGAGCACGAGCCGTTTGACATCGTCGGTGCTGCGCTGACGTTCGAGGCGCCCGACAGGGGTCTGTTCCCGTGTCTCGGTCTCGGCTACACGGCTGGACGCACGGGAGGAACTGCAACTGCGGTGCTGAACGCCGCCGACGAGATCGCCGTCGAGGCGTTCCTTGCAGGACTCATCCCGTTCACCGCCATTGCACCGGTTGTCGCTTCGGTGTTGAACCGGCATGAGGCACGGGTACCCGAATCCCTCGCCGACGTCCTCGATGCAGACGGTTGGGCCCGATCTGAAGCGCGCGCAGCGTGTCAGAACCGCGCCGTTTGACATATCCGAGCGGTACCGTTCCGCTCCAGTAGTCGATCTGTAGGTGAGCCGTGGGCCCATTCATCATGATCATCGGCGTCATCGCCATGATCGTCATCCACGAAGGTGGCCACTTCGTGGCGGCCAAGGCGTTCGGGATGAAGGCCACCCAGGCGTTCTTCGGGTTTGGTCCGCGATTGTGGTCGACGACCCGTGGCGAGACGGAATACGGGGTCAAGGCGATCCCGTTCGGTGGCTACGTCCGGATCATCGGGATGAATCCTTTCGAAGAGATCGCGCCCGAAGAGGAGGGACGCACCTACCGTGTCGCCCCGTTCTGGAAGAAGAGCGTCGTTGTGCTCGCCGGGATCGCGACGCACTTCGTCGTGGCATTCATACTGCTCTATTCGGTCGGGCTCGCCTACGGAATCGTTGTGCAGGATGCCAACGGCTTCGCCGTGCGAACGACCACCGTCGCCTCGGTGACCGAGACGCTTCCCGACGGCGTCACGCCTGCACCGTCGGCCATGGCAGGGACCCTTGCAGGCGACGTGATCGTCGCCACCGACGGCGTGCCCGTGCGTCAGTGGTCCGACTTCACGGACTTCGTCGCACAACGGGGCGGGGAGACCATCGAGGTCGAAGTCATCCGATCCGGTGAATCGGTGATCCTGACGGCGGATCTTGCGACCGTCGAACGTGAGCGGTTCGATCCCGGGACGGGCGAGCCGATCCTCGGTGACGACGGAGAGCCCGTGGTCGACTCGATCGGCTACTACGGCGTCATATCGGAGGCCGAACGGGAGAACCTCGGTGTGATCGGCATGATCCCCGCTGCGGCGAGCCAGATGGGGGAGGCGGTGGTCCAATCGGTTCAGGGGTTGTGGCAGATGGTGGTTGGATTCCCGAAACTGATCCTGGCCACATTCGGCGGCGACGACACCGTCCTCGACACGGTTCGTCCCGTGAGTCCGATCGGGTTGGTCCAGATCGCCGGTCCGCTCGAGTCGACGCTCCAGCTGCTGGCTCTGGTGAACATCTTCGTCGGCGTGCTCAACTTCGTTCCCTTGTATCCGCTTGATGGTGGACACTTCGTCGTAGCCGGATATGAGAAGGTCATCGGACGGGCCCCCAACGTCGAGCGCTTGCTCCCCGTTGCGGCGGTTGTGTTCATCTTTTTGGTGAGCGTCGGACTGATGGGTGTGTATCTGGACATCGTTCGTCCGATCAGTTGACGAGATCTCTGTGCCATACCGACCTTCGCTACGCTTGTGACCAATGAGTTTTGAACGGCGCTCGACGCGCCCTCTCAAGGTCGGGAACGTCGCCGTCGGCGGTATGGCCCGGATCAGCGTCCAGTCGATGACGACGACGAAGACGGATGACGTCGACGGCACCCTCGCCCAGATCTATGCGCTGGCGGGTGCTGGGGCCGACATCGTGCGCGTGACGTGCAACACCGTCGAGGCAGCACAAGGTCTTGCCGAGATGATGCCCCGGTCGCCGGTGCCGATCATCGCCGACATCCACTACCAGTACAAGCTTGCCCTTGCCGCCATCGAGGCCGGTGTATCCGGCCTTCGGCTGAACCCAGGCAATATCCGCAAGGAAGCACACATCAAGACCGTCGCAAAGGCTGCTCTCGATGCGGGCATTCCGATTCGCATCGGGGTCAACGCCGGCTCGCTCGACAAGGATCTCCTCGAAAAGCATGGAGGGCCGGTGCCTGCTGCGCTGGTCGAGTCGGCGATGATCGAGGCGAAATACCTCAACGACGTCGATTTCCATGACATCAAGATCTCCGTCAAGCATTCGAACGTGCCGTCGATGATCGAGTCGTACCGGCTTCTTGCCGATACGACCGACTACCCCCTCCATCTCGGAGTCACCGAAGCAGGTCCACCTCCCGGGGGCCTCATCAAGTCGGTTGCAGGTATAGCAACGCTCCTCAGCGAGGGAATAGGCGACACCATCCGATTCTCACTCACGGCTGATCCGGTTGAGGAAGCAAAGGCCGGCAAAGCGCTGCTCGAATACCTAGGTCTCCGCGAACGGTCGGGTCTTGATCTGATTGCATGCCCATCCTGCGGGCGGGCCGAGGTCGACGTGATCAAGGTCGCGCAGGAAGCCAACGATCGGCTGGAAGCACTGAAGCTCCCCATCCAGGTCGCTGTCATGGGATGTGTGGTCAACGGACCAGGTGAGGCCAGAGAAGCCGATCTCGGGCTGGCCGCAGGCAAGGGCCGCGGGCATCTGTTCATCAAGGGCCAGGTCATCCGGGTGGTCCCGGAGGCCGAGATGGTCGATGCTCTCGTCGAGGAGGCGCTATTGCTCGCCGAACAGGGTGCCGAAGCCAGGATTGCTTCGGCGGACGTTTCGGCGGCCGATCTGGCCGAGGAGACCAGACTCGAACTGTTGACCTCCCAAGGTGACGTGAACCGCGCCAAGGAACGGCGCGCAGCCGTGCAAGCCGTCGCTGAGGCCGACTAGCGCCCGCGCGTCCGATCCCCACGGTTTGCGTCTTCCCACGGTGCTGCCCGGAGGGCGTGGACGTCACTTCGGGGCACGGCTCATGTGCGCCGTGGCGGTATGCTCGGCGACCCCAAGTACCTGACACGACACGATTGAGGACATGCATGCGGTGGTCACAAGCCTTCATTCCCACGCTTCGTGATGACCCGGCCGATGCCGAGGCAGCAAGCCACAAACTGCTCGTTCGCGCCGGATACATACGCCAGCTCATGGCAGGCGTCTACTCGATGCTTCCCCTCGGACAGCGAGTGCGTGAGAAGGTCATGAAGATCATCCGGGAGGAGATCAACGGCATCGGCGGTCAGGAGTTCCTGCTTCCACAGCTCCATCCGAAGGACATCTGGGTTCGTACCGGCCGCGCAGACACGATGAAGGACATCATGATGTCCTTCCAGGACAACAAGGGCGCCGACGTCGTTCTCGGGCCGACCCATGAGGAGATCTTCGCAACGGTGGCGTCCGAGCTGACGTCGTACAAGCAGCTTCCGCAACTCTGGTACCACATCCAAACGAAGTTCCGTGACGAGCCTCGCCCGAAGTCCGGTCTCCTGCGTATCCGCGAGTTCACGATGAAGGACTCCTACACGTTCGACATCGACTTCGACGGTCTCGGGGTCCAGTTCGACCGGCATCACCAGGCCTACCTGCGGATCTTCAAGCGGCTTGGCATGGAAGTCGTTGCGGTGCAGGCCTCATCGGGTGCGATGGGAGGCGAGGAGTCGATCGAATTCATGGCACCGAGCGATGTGGGCGAGGACGAGGTCGCTCATTGCCCCCGATGCGGGTATGCGGCAAATGTCGAGAAAGCGACGTCCGCGATCGCTGCGATCGACGATGGGCCAGCACGTGACCTCGAGCGGTTCCCGACGCCAGGTGTCCGCACGATCGCCGACCTGGTCACATTCGAAGGTGGCGCGCCTGCCCAGAACCAGATCAAGACGCTGGTGTACGTCGTCGACGACGAGATGGCACTCGTGCTCATGCGCGGTGACCATGTGCTCCAGGATCAGAAACTCCTGGACTCGCTCCAGACCGTCAACGCCCGTCCGGCGCAACCCGACGAGATCCGGGCACTCCTCGGAGCCGATGCGGGAAGTCTGGGTGCCGTCGGTGTTTCGGGTGTGATGATTGTCGCCGACGAAGCGCTCAGGGGCAGGGTCGGAATGACGACCGGTGGCAACGAGAACGACGTGCACGTGCGCAATGTCTCCGTGGAACGAGACATCGAGGTCACGACCTGGGCGGACCTGCGTACCGTGGTCGACGGTGAACCGTGCCCCGAATGCAGCGGCCCCCTGAAGGTCTTCGAGGCGATCGAAGTGGGTCATATCTTCAAACTCGGAACGTTCTACGCCGAGCCCCTGGGCTTGAGCGTGCTCGATCACAATGGCAAGAACGTACCGATCGTGATGGGGTCCTACGGCATCGGGGTCGAACGCAACATGGCTGCGGCGATCGAGGCGAATCATGACGACCGAGGCATCATCTGGCCGATCGAGATCGCGCCGTTCCACGTGGTGATCACCCTGGTGAGGCCGGACGACGAGCCGTCAGCTGAGGTGGCCGAAACGCTCTACCGGGACCTGACCGCGTCGGGTGTCGAGGTACTCCTCGACGACCGGAAGGAACGACCGGGTGTCAAGTTCAATGATGCCGAACTCATCGGGGTGCCGTACCGGGTCACGGTCGGCCCGCGGGGGGTCGAGAGCGGGACCGTGGAGTTCGTCGATCGCAGATCCGGATCCATGACGGATGTCGAGATCCCCGCGATTGCGGACCATGTGCGGTCGTTGATCCCGTAGGGAACCAAAGTCTTCGGTGCGACGATCCGTGGTGGAGTGCCGTACCGGGTCACGGTCGGCCCGCGGGGGGTCGAGAGCGGGACCGTGGAGTTCGTCGATCGCAGATCCGGATCCATGACGGATGTCGAGATCCCCGCGATTGCGGACCATGTGCGGTCGTTGATCCCGTAGGAGCCCGGCGTTTTCAGGTCGATGACCGTGGGTTCGTCACGTCCATGACGCTCAAACACCCGCCCCCTGTCTCCTGAAACGGGATATACTGACGGCTGCGAACCGAGAACTCTGCTGGGGTGGGCCGTGGCCCGCCTCTTTGTTTGCAGGGCTCTCTTTTGGCGTGCATGGAATAGCCGCAGGGGTGGCTGTTCGAACGAATTGGAGCAGTAGTGAGCAGCGTGGCAGACCGATTGTGGGATCTGATCGATCCATACGTCGCGGCCGAGGGCGTCGAACTCGACGATGTCGAGGTTCTCGGTGGTGGACAGATCGTCCGCGTCACGCTTGACAGTCCCGAGAGCGTCGGGGTCGATCACATCGCCGAGCTGTCCCGCGGGATCGGGCGAATGCTCGACGCTGAGGACCCGATCAAGGGCTCGTACACGCTGGAGGTGTCGTCGCCTGGTCTCGAGAGGAAACTCACCAGACCACGGCACTATGAGAAGTCCATCGGTCGGGAGATCAAGGTCAAGACCTTCGCCGAAACGGACGGAACGAAGAATCACACAGGGACGTTGGTGTCATCGGACGACAAGGCATTCGTCATCACCACGGACGGGACGGAACGAGAGATCACATATGCGGACGTTTCGTCGGCACGAACGGTGTTCGTGTGGGACAAGAACGCCCGAACGACGACGGACGCGTAGGAGCAACGATGGATTACAACTTGATGGATGCGCTCGACCTCCTGGAGCAGGAGAAGGGTGTGCCGCGCGACACGATCCTCGAAGCCCTCGCCAACGCGTTGGTGTCGGCCTACAAACGCACGCCGGGTGCTGCCGAAGAGGCTCGTGTCACGATCGACGCCGATACCGGTGAGATCAACGTCTTCGGTCAGGTTCTCGATGAAGAGGGCAACGTCGTCGAGGAATGGGAAGACACTCCGGACGACTTCGGTCGAATCGCAGCCCAGACGGCCAAGCAGGTCATCCTGCAACGTCTCCGTGACGCCAAGCGTGACCAGGTCTTCGATCTGTACGAAGGTCGAGAGGGAGACCTCGTGACCGGACTCGTCCAGCAGTCCGACCATCGGTTCGCGATCCTCGACCTCGGCGATGCCGAGGCAATGCTGCCGGGCTCGGAGAAGATTCCCTTCGAGCGTCTTGAACGTGGCAACAGGGTCAAAGCGCTGATCCTCGAGGTCCGCGGCGAAGGCAAGGGTGCGCCGATCGTGGTGTCGCGCAGCCACCCGGAGTTCATCCGGGCCCTGTTCGCCCTCGAGGTGCCCGAGTTGGTCGACGGTGACATCGAGATCAAGGCGATAGCGCGCGAGGCCGGGCATCGCACCAAGATCGCCGTAGCTTCCAACGATCCGAACGTCGATCCGGTCGGAGCCTGCGTCGGTGCCCGTGGCTCACGGGTTCGCCAGGTCGTGACCGAGCTCAAGGGTGAGAAGGTGGACATCGTCGAGTGGGACGAGAACACTTCGGCATTCATCGCCGAGGCACTGAGCCCGGCTCGGGTCATCGAGGTCCGTCTCGACGAGGAAGAGCAGACGGCAGTCGTCGTTGTTCCGGATCATCAGCTTTCACTCGCGATCGGGAAGGAAGGGCAGAATGCCCGTCTTGCGGCCCGACTCAGCGGCTATCGCATCGACATCCAATCCGAATCGCAGGACCTCGGGATTGAACCAGAGGAAGACGACGAGGAAGACGTCGCCATAGCGGCCGTCGATGATGCGGACGCCCCCGTGGTGGCGCCCGACGAGTCAGCAGAACCATCGGATGAGGTCGCAACCGCTGATGCACCAGCCGAAGCCGACGGCGACGAAGCGGTCGACACGGAACAAGAGATCACCCAGGACGACGACGACACCGACGAAGACGTCGCGGCGTCCGAGGAAGAATAGGGGACCGTTCCTGTCCGAACGGACGGCATCGGAACACCCCGGAGGTACACAGTGGCCAAAGTACGCGTATATGAACTAGCACGAGATCTTGGAGAAGAGTCCAAGGAGGTGCTTGCGCGTGCCCAGGAACTCGGTATCGAGGTCAAGACGGCTTCCTCCGGCCTCGACGAGGAGGCAGCTGCACTCGTCCGACTGTCCTACGACGACAAGGCGAAAGCCAACATCGAGCCGACCAGCGACGATGCGCAGGAAGCGGACGATTCGTCGGATGCGACGGACGATGTGGTCGAAGTCGTGGAACCCTACGTCCTTGAGGACGACGGCCCACCTCCCTTGGATGAGGAGGAAAGCGCAGACGACGAGGACGAGGAGAAAGTCCTGCTCGTCGAACCCGGTATCACCGTCCACGACCTTGCGCGTCTGGTCAAGATCCGCACTGCCGACATCGTCAAGACGCTCATGTTCATGGGTGAGATGGTCCCGGGCGGGGGCGAGATCCCGATCAACGCCATCGAGCCTCTCGGAAAAGAACTGGGATGGGAAATCCTCGTTGCCGAGTCCGACGAGGAAGAGGAAGACACCGGTCGGGAGCGTCACGTCATCGAATTCGACGACGACCCGGCAAGTCTCGTTCCACGCCCGCCGGTCGTGACCGTCATGGGTCATGTCGATCACGGCAAGACCCAGCTGCTGGATACGATCCGCAACGCAAACGTCATCGAGGGCGAAGCTGGCCGCATCACCCAGCACATCGGTGCCTATCAGGTCGGTGAAGGCGATGCGGCAGTGACTTTCATCGACACCCCGGGGCACGAGGCGTTCACTGCGCTTCGAGCCAGGGGCGCAGATGTCACGGATATCGTCATCATCGTCGTGGCAGCAGACGACTCGGTGATGCCCCAGACCGTCGAGGCACTCAGCCACGCCAAGGCCGCCGGGGTGCCCATCATCATCGCGATCAACAAGATCGACCTTGACGCCGCGGACCCATACGCAGTGCGAGCGGCGCTGACACAGCACGAGATCGTTGTGGAAGAACTCGGCGGAGACGTCCCTGCAATCGAGCTCTCAGCCCTCACGGGCGACGGCATCGACGATCTGCTCGAGATGATCTCGCTGGTATCGGAGGTCGAGGAACTCAAGGCGAACCCGAAGGCGCCAGCCATCGGCACTGTCATCGAGGCACAGATCGAGGTCGGTCGTGGACCGGTTGCCTCTGTGATCGTCCAACGCGGCACGCTGAAGAAGGGCGACGCTCTTGTCGCCGGCAGTGTGTGGGGCAGGGTTCGGGCGATGTTCAACGACCGAGGTGACGAAATCAAATCCGCGGGACCGTCCACTCCGGTGTCGATCATGGGATGGGACGAGGTTCCCGGTGCCGGGGACATGTTCGAGGTCGTCAAGAACGAGCGGACTGCACGCAAGATGGCCCAGACGAAGATCGACGAGCATCGTTCCCAGGAACTCACCGTCCCGAGTGCGACGGATCGCCTCGGCATGCTCATCGAGCAGCTTCGCACCGAGGATCACTCCGAGCTGCGGATCATCGTCAAGACGGATGCCCACGGTTCACTCGAGGCAATCAAGGAAACCGTCGGCAAGATCAGTCGGGACGACGGCTTCGTGACGATCGTGCACTCGGGAGTCGGCGGCATCACGGCAAACGATGTCGCGCTCGCAGAAGCTTCTGGCGCCATCATCTATGGGTTCAACGCCCGACCGGACGCGCCTGCCCGTGAAGCCGCGAAGAAGGCCGGAATTGACATTCGGACGTTCTCGATCATCTACGAACTGCTCGACGACGTCGAAGCATTGCTCGTCGGCGAACTCTCGCCCGAAGAGGTCGAGAAGTTCCTGGGTGTAGCAGAGGTGCGGGAGGTCTTCCGTGCGCCACGTCTGGGACTCGTCGCAGGTTCGTATGTCACGGAGGGATCGATCAACCGGAACGCACGAGCCCGCCTCGTTCGCGACGGTGTCGTGATCTACGACGGACGCATCGTCTCGCTCCGACGTTTCAAGGACGACGTGCAAACTGTTGCGACGGGGTTCGAGTGCGGTATCGGTCTCGCGAATTTCAAGGACATCAAAGAGGGCGACACCATCGAATCCTACGAGGTCAACGAAGTCGCCCGTACCTAGCCGAGGAGCTGTGCTTTGGCACGTCAGAACAGCCCACGGATGCGGAAGGTCAATGAGCTGGTCCGCGAGGTCGTGGCTGATGCTGTGCCGACCCTCAAGGACCCCCGGATCGGCTTCGTGACGGTCACGGGAGCCGAGACGAGTCCTGACCTGCGATATGCCATCGTGTATTACTCCGCGATGGGGACCGAACAGGAGAAGGCGGACACGGCGGCCGGGCTCCGTTCGGCCATTCCCCATCTCCAACGCGAGCTCGGACGGGCGGTTCGGATGCGCAACACTCCCAAGCTCGAGTTCCGTGTGGATCCGGCCATCGACGAGGGTCTCAAGATCAACGAGCTCGTGAAGAGTCTCGACACCGGCCAGAACGACGACATTTCCGATGGCGGGCAGTCGGGCCACAGCGCCGATGCCGACCCGTCCGAACCCGACGGAGGTCCACGTGCCGGATAAGGTCGCCGTCGCAGCCATGGCAGCCGCAATCGAGGACGCCGAATCCATCGGAGTCGTAGGGCATGTCGGACCCGACGGTGACGCGCTGGGTTCGATGATCGGGTTGGCGTATGCGGCGCGGGCCGCCGGCAAGGACGCTGTGGCATCATTCGCCGAGCCGTTCGTGGTCCCGGCCGAGATGTCGTTCCTCGACACATCGGTGCTGGTCCCACCCTCGCAGTTCCCGATCGGGCTCGATCTCGCCGTTGCGGTCGATACATCGGTGTCGTCCCGCGTCGGCACCCTCGCTGGTGCGATGGCCAAGGCAAAGCGGCTCGCCGTGATCGATCACCACATCTCGGATGGGTCCTGGGGCGATGTTCTCCTGATTGATCGAACTGCTGCTGCAACCACGGAGCTCGTGTTCGCCGTCCTCAAGGAACTCGGATGGGAGATCTCGGAGCCGGTCGCGACAGCGCTCTACACAGGACTCGTCACCGATACCGGCCGGTTCCAGTATTCGTCGACCTCGCCGCTCACGCATGGCATCGCTGCAGAACTCCTCGGAGCCGGCGTCGAGCCCGACGTCATCGGCCAGAAGCTGTTCGAGGAAGCACCGTTCGGCTACTACCTGCTTGCGGCCCGTGTCCTCGAACGTGCCGTGCTCGACGAGAAACATTCCCTGGTCTGGTCCCAGATGACCCTGGCCGATCTCGAAGAGGCGAAGCTGCACTACCACGAGGCCGATGGGCTCATCGACCTCGTCCGTCTCGCACGAGGGACACAGGTCGCTTGTCTCATCAAGGAAGCAAAACCCGGTGTGTGGAAGGGCAGCCTGCGGTCGCGTGGTCGCGTCGATGTGTCGGCACTGGCACGTCCGTTCGGTGGAGGTGGGCATCACAATGCCGCGGGATTCACGACGGATCAGAACCCTGAGACGGTTATCGGTCAAATCATCGCCGCACTGTCGTGAGTGACATGGAGCCCGGGTTCATCCTCATCGACAAGGAGCAGGGTTGGACGTCCCACGATGTGGTGGCGAAGGTGCGCAGGCATGTCGGCGGGAAGGTTGGTCACGCGGGGACACTCGACCCGATGGCGACCGGTTTGCTGGTCCTGGCAATCGGCGGAGCAACACGCCTGTTGCGGTTCGTTCAGGGTGCAACCAAGGAATACGTCGCCACGGCGTTGTTCGGAGTCGCCACCGACTCATTGGACGCCGATGGTGCAGTCCTGTCCAGAGAGCCGCTCCCGGTGGACGAGCAGCAGGTCGAACATGCGATGGCGCGATTCCGAGGTGAGATCCACCAGATGCCGCCGATGGTTTCGGCCCGCAAGGTTGAGGGCCGGCGACTGTACGAGCTGGCACGCGAGGGCAAAGAGGTCGAGCGCGAGGCCCGCCCTGTCACCATCCACGAGCTCGAACTCCTCGACCTTGCGCCGTCGGATTATCCAGAGGTCACATTTCGTGCGGTCTGCTCCACGGGGACCTACATCAGAACCCTCGGCGACGACATCGCACGGGCGCTCGGTGGCCGGGCTCACCTCATCGCGCTGCGCCGACTGCGAAACGGTGAACTGACTGTTGATGATGCGTTCAGTGTGGATCGTGTCGTTGCCGCTGCGGACTCGGGGAATCTCGCGGATGTCGTGGTTTCACCAAGCGAAGCCCTAGGGGGGATGCCGCGTATTGCCATCGATGCGAGCACCGAGTTGCGGGTACGCAACGGTGTCAAGATCGATGTGCAATCGGTGGACGCAGCCGACGTCATCGATTTTGCGTTGATCACTGATGCCGACTCCCGCCCCCTTGCCGTGTACCGTCGTGACCAACAGCAGTTGCTACCTGAGGTGGTTCTCAGTTGAACATCTATCGGAACGACCCTCACGATTGGAACCCGGACCGCATCGCGTACGCCGTCGCTGTCGGTGTGTTCGATGGCGTCCACCGGGGGCACCTCGCCGTGTTCGATGCATTGCGCTTGTCGGCCCCCGGCATGCCGCTGTGTGCCCTGACCTTCGGGACCCATCCCGACGCCGTGGTCAACAACGATGACCCACCCCCGCTTCTGACAACCGTTGAACGCCGGATCGAACTCCTCGCGCAGGCCGGGGTGGATGCAGTGGCTGTGATCGACTTCGACCACGACATCAGGCATTTGTCGCCGACCGATTTCGTCGACATGTTCCTCACGGGCGGTCTGCGGGCGTCGTTGGTCGCCGTAGGCAAGGGATTTCGATTCGGGTACCGCGCAGAGGGAACGGTCGATGACCTGCGTCTCATCGGCCGCACGCGGGGCTTCGACGTCGTCGAAACCCAGATCGTGACACTCCACGGCACCGAGGTCCGATCGTCGACGATCAGGGCTTCGATTGCATCCGGTTCCGTTGAGCTCGCAGCACGCATGCTCGGCCGGCCGTTCGAGATCGAAGGCACGGTCGTTCCCGGCGATGCAAGAGGGAGGACGATCGGATTCCCGACCGCGAACATCACGATGCCTGACGGGCTGGTACGTCCGGCCGGAGGTGTGTACGCCGTGCAGTGCAGCGTCAATGGGGCGGTGATAGACGGAGTCGCGAACGTCGGAACGCGTCCTACGTTCGGTGGCGGTCCCGAGACCATCGAAGTCCATCTCTATGACACCACGATCGATCTGTATGACAAGAACGTTCGTGTCTCATTCATCGACAGGATCCGCAACGAGCAGCGGTTCGCCTCCGTGGATGCCCTTGTTTCACAAATCCGTGCCGACATCGACGTCGCGAAGTCGATCTTCGACGACCAGTAACCCCGCCCACCGGAACGAGTCGTCGTCCCGGACCTCACGTTGTGCGCCCCGCCGTTCGGTGATGCCGGTGATCAGCTCGCGGGGGAGTGGTATCGAGGAGGGCTCCTGCAAGAACCCCTTCGTCGTGTGGTGCCCTTCGCAGAGGTTCCGGAAGATGTCGAGGGTCGCCGGTGTCACCGACGACGGAGGTATTGCTTCGGCAGGTCCGGACGTGCATGCTGGATGAACCCGCACTTCCATCACGGGAAGGCGGTCCATGCTTGGAGCGGTGGTTCTCAGCGCGGCGATCGTTGCGCTCCCCGGGCAGGCAACCGTCGAGATGTCGCCCGGTGACGGCATACGGTTGGCCCCGAACCCTGTGACCTCAACACCGGCAGACGGCATTGGTCGAGCCGTCGAGCCGAGCGGAGCGCCGGCTCACACATCGCCGACGCCGTTGCCCGCCGTCGTCGCACTTGGGGCAGCGGCGGTGGGGGTTGGTGTCATGAGGCGTCGGGATGATCCGTTGATCGTTCTTGTGCACGGTGACGGCGGATCGCCGACCGATTTCGATTTCATCGTCAGGCAGCTCGGAATCGATCCGGGCCGCGTGGTGGCGTTTGACTACAGCGCGGTCGACGGCGGTCGGTCATCTCGGGTGTCGTCCCGGACGGTTCCGACGGATCAGGCGGCCGACTCCCTCGATGCGATGATTCGCGGGCTATCCGCCACCAACAGCAACATCTACTCGATCCATCACTCGCGTGGTGGTGCCGTCGGTGTCGAGGTGATTGCAGACCTTGACGACGGAACACACCCGCCGATCGACGGCTATCGAGGTGCAGCGCTTCTGGACCCGGCCATCGCCTCCGGAGCACTTGGTGCACTCCAGTCCGTCGGTCGATTCGGAGGACCGATCGGTGAACGGATCCCAGATGACGGAGGGTTCGATCCGATCCGGTGTGACGACCACTCGTGTCGCGATGTCAGGGACGGTCTCGGACGCAATGCGGGTGTGGCCGTGGTTGCGATCAGGAACCGCGATGCCATCGTGACGAACTTCCACGATGATCCACCGGGCTTGCGGGTGTACGACCTTGCCGACGGGAAGCCGAGTGCGTTGTGGTTCTCGGGCGTGCCGATCCTGTTCCACATGCGAGTCACCGACGCCCACGCTTCGGTGCTCACGAGCGGCGACGTCGTCGACTGTATCGAAGCCGAGATCGGTGACCCCGGCTCATGTCGGGCGCTCGCACCTGACGGGCCGGTGTACGTTCCGGTTGGCACGGGTGGCGGTGGGGGTGCGGCCAGGGCGATGTAGCGCAACGGGACGATCCCTGTCGGACAAGAGTCAACTACAACGGCGGAATGCTATTCTCCTGCTTGGGCATTCGCCCGACCACTTACTCGCGTAGGAAAGTACCTCGTGAACGACACGCAAACTGTTGTAAATGAATATGGCACGCACGCCACGGACACCGGTTCACCCGAGGTCCAGGTTGCGTTGCTCACAGAACGCATCAACCACCTCACCGATCACCTGAAGTCCCATAAGAAGGATCATCACGGACGGCGAGGATTGCTGATGATGGTCGGTAAGCGTCGGCGATTGCTTCGGTACCTCCAGGAACAAGACGTGGAGCGTTACCGGGCCCTGATTGCAAAACTGGGCTTGCGTCGCTAGCTGGACCGATACGAGGGTGGCTTCGGCCACCTTCTGTCATATAGCCGACGCATCACACGGAGATAACCGTATCAGTTGACAGTGGTCCGTATTCGGAACCTCAACGCTCGAATACCGACCACTGCCAATTGGGCGGATCTCCCCAACAAAAGGAGAAACGCGTGGCAGAGACCACCGTTCGCGGGCGCGTAGGCGATGTAGAAATATCGCTCAGCGCAGGAAAGCTCGCACAACTTGCCGATGGAAGCGCAGTCGTGCGCGTCGGCGACACTGAGGTCCTCGTGACCGCAACCGG
>CBDUOH010000007.1:0-43894 GCA_965368815.1 uncultured Acidimicrobiia bacterium | reverse complement strand
CAGAAGTTCGGCCGCACGGTTCTCAAGAACAACAACATCGACAGCTGCAATCGCACCTGACACGCCCCTTCTGTCGCCGGTCTGGCGGCTGTGCTCGGGGCGGGAGGTGGAACGTCGTCATATGAGGAGATCGAGACGACGGATTGCATCGTCCTGTGGGGGTCCAACGCGAGAGCAGCACACCCGATCTTCTTCCACCATCTCATGAAAGGCGTTCGCAACGGCGCCACGATGTTCGCCGTCGATCCGCGTCGCACTGCATCGGCGCAGTGGGCGGACGTGTGGCTCGGTATCGACGTGGGCTCCGACATCGCCCTCTCGAACACGGTCGCACGGGAGATCATCCACGCCGGACTGACCAACGACGAGTTCATAGCGCACGCGACATCGGGGTTCGACGCCTATGCCGAATCCGTCGAGTCGTGGACGCTCGAACGCGGTGAGGCAGTCACCGGTGTTCCTGCCGACGCGATACGCCAGCTCGCCCACACCTATGCGACCGCCGAGACCGCCCAGCTGTGCTGGACACTCGGGATAACCGAGCATCACAACGCGACCGACAATGTGATCTCATTGATCAACCTCGCCCTGCTCACCGGCCACGTGGGCCGATACGGATCCGGCCTCGTCCCGATCCGTGGCCAGAACAATGTTCAGGGAGGCGGCGACATGGGTGCGCTCCCCAACAAGCTCCCGGGGTTCCAGGACATCTCCGATGATGAGGCTCGTGGGAAGTTCGAGGCTCATTGGGGCACCCGGGTGCCCTCCGAACCCGGATGGCACGTCACTGAGATGTTCGATGCGATGGAGCGGGGCGATATCTCCGCGATGTACATCATCGGTGAGAACCCGGCCCAGTCAGAAGCCGACTCGCATCGGACCATCGGCCTCCTCGAAGGGCTTGACTTCCTCGTCGTGCAGGACATCTTCCTCACAAAGACCGCGCAGTTGGCTGATGTCGTCCTGCCCGCTGCGGCGGGTTGGGCTGAATCCGACGGGACCGCGACGTCGTCGGAGCGTCGCGTCCAGCTGATGCACAAGGCGCTCGAACCGCCGGGAGAGGCAAAGGACGATCTCGAAATCCTGAGTCTGCTCGCCGACGCGATGGGCGAGGGCTGGGGCAACCCGACCGCTGAAGAAGTGTGGAACGAGCTACGCCAGCTGTCGCCGATGCATGCGGGGATGTCGTATCGACGGCTCGAGGAGTCCGGGGGGCTCCAGTGGCCGTGCCCCGATGAGGACCATCCCGGCACCAGGTTCCTGCACGCGTGGCTGTGGGAGGATCCGCTCCCGCGCGAGCCTGCCCCGTTCTTCGCCGTCGAGTGGGTGCCACCGGTCGATGAGCTGTCTGACGAGTTCCCGATCCGGCTGACCACCGGTCGCAGACTCGACGGTTTCAACACCGGTGTCCAGAGCGGTGGGTATCGATCGCCGCTCGCGACGGGAGGGGTCATCGATCTCGATCCGAACGATGCCCGGCGCCTGGCAGTGGCCGAAGGCGATCTCGTTCGGGTGAGTTCACGCCGAGGTCACATCGACGTGCCGGTGCGGCTCAGTGAAGCGCTTCGCCCCGGCTTGGCCTTCATGGCAATCCATTGGCCTGATGAGGCGGACGTGAACACGCTCACCCTTGACGCGTGGGATCCGAAATCCGGTACAGCAGAGTTCAAAGCCACCGCAGTACGCATCGAGTCCTTGGTCAGCGCGGGGTAGATCATCGATATCAAGACCACTTCCGACCAACCCGACACGATCGAGCGCGCTGCCGTTGACGCGGTTCTCGGCCCACCTCGCACCCGATGGGACGGTGCTGAGGGGACGACCGCCGACGACAGGGTCGCCTACGGCGGGTTCCACAGAGCCGCAGCGGAGCGGATGATGCTGCTTCCGTGTCTCCATGCGGTCCAGGACAGTGTCGGGTGGATCAGTCACGGCGCCATCAACTACATCTCGCAACGCTTGGGTCTCGGACCCGCCGAGGCATATGGCGTGGCAACCTTCTATGACCTGCTGTCGACCGTCCCCACCCCCGAGCGTGTGGCGTTCGTTTGCGATGACATCGCGTGCAAGGCATCCGGCGTCGATGCCACATTGGTGGAGTTGGGGGAGCGGTTGGGTCCTGACGGCATCGACATCGATGGCGCGATGTGGAAGCGGTCGCCATGTCTCGGCCAATGTGACAAGGGTTCTGCTGCCTACATCCAGGTGGCTGGTGGCGACAATTGCGTCGTCGCCCCCGCATCGGTGGACCAGATCATCGAGATCCTGTCGGTTGACCATCCACACGACATCGTGGTTGCCGATGCAACGCCGCAGACGCCGGACGCTGAATCCCTGCTTCTGCTCGCAGGTACCGGTGACGTCGACCTCACCGACCTTTCCGAATACCGCCGCCGCGGTGGGTATCGAGCTCTTGCGAGAGCTGTCGAGATCGGACCCGACGCCGTCATTGCCGAGGTGACGGCCAGCGGTCTTCGCGGACGTGGCGGGGCGGCATTCCCTGCGGGCGTCAAATGGCAGGCGGTTGCGGCGCACGAAGGCATCAAGTACGTCGTGTGCAACGCTGATGAGTCCGAGCCGGGAACGTTCAAGGACCGAGTGG
This sequence comes from uncultured Acidimicrobiia bacterium, assembly GCA_965368815.1. Classification (GTDB taxonomy): domain Bacteria; phylum Actinomycetota; class Acidimicrobiia; order Spongiisociales; family UBA5794; genus UBA5794. Next base: position 41,292 of record CBDUOH010000007.1, on the reverse strand, counting down.
TTCTCGAGACAGATCCGTTCGCTGTGATCGAGGCGCTCACCATCGCGGGTCTCGCGGTGGGAGCCGAACTCGGCTACATCTACCTGCGCGGCGAGTACCCGCGCGCCCATCGGACGCTTGTCGCGGCGATCCATCAGGCCCGGATGGATGGATTGCTCGGCGCAGGGGTGGCGGGAACCGACTCGACATTCGATCTCGAGATTCGGCGGGGGGCGGGTGCGTACATCTGTGGCGAGGAAACCGCGCTGTTCAATTCGATCGAGGGGTTTCGTGGCGAGCCTCGCCAGAAGCCCCCGTACCCCACCGACGCAGGGTTGTTCGGCAAGCCGACCGTCGTGAACAACGTCGAATCACTTGCGAACATCCCCTCCATCGTCCTCAACGGTGGCACCGCGTTTGCCCGCATCGGGACACCCGAATCAACCGGACCGAAGCTGTTCTGCCTGTCGGGCAACGTTGCGCATCCCGGGCTGTATGAAGTCCCGTTCGGTGCGTCGGTGGATGATCTGATAGCGATGGCGGGTGGCCCCGTCGGGGAGATCCAGGCGGTCCTCACGGGTGGAGCCGCGGGTACGTTCGTCGACGAGGAGCAGCGACGCGTGCCGTTGACATTCGAGGACACCCGGGTCGCGGGGGTTTCTCTCGGGTCGGGAGTCGTCATGGTGTTCAACACTGAGGTCGATCTTGATGCGATCGTTCAGCGGATCGCGGAGTTCTTCGGTGAGGAATCGTGTGGTCTCTGTGTCCCATGTCGGGTCGGGACGGTCCGCCAGCACGAATCGCTGGTCAGGCTCGGCGGCGGCAGCAATGCGGATCACGAACTCCAGATCCTCGATGAACTCGATGCGGTGTTGCGGGATGCTTCCATCTGCGGTCTCGGCCAGGCGGCAAGTGCCGCGATCCAGAGTGCGATAGCGCTCGGTCTCGTCGGTCGGGAAGCGGGTGGATCATGACCGTCGGTGGACTCGCTACGGTGCAATCGTGATCGAGCAACGCATTGCCCAGCCCAGGACAAGGGTCGACGTCACGATCGATGGCACCCAGGTCTCGGTGCCTGAGGGCTCGACACTCCTGGATGCGTGCACGGCAGCCGGTGCCGATGTACCGACCCTGTGTTATCTCGAGACACTCGCGCCGATCAATTCGTGCAGAGCGTGTGTGGTCGAGGTCGACGGCGTTCGCAATCTCGTGCCTGCATGTTCTCGCACGGTCGAGCCAGGGATGGATGTGCAGTCGGACTCGTCGCGCGTGCAACAAGCTCGCAAATCGGTCTACGAACTGCTTGCTTCGGCGGTGGATCTGTCACTGGCGGAACCGGAAACGGTCAGGCAGATGGAGCGATACGACGTCGATCGTGACCGATTCGGGGACGGATGGCGACGTACCGAGTCCGTCAAGGTCGAGGACGATCTGTATGTGCGCGACTACGACAAATGCATCATGTGCTTTCGGTGTGTGGCTGCGTGTGGCCCCGACGCACAGAACACCTTCGCCATCGAGGCAGCCGGCCGTGGCCTGCACTCGACAATCGCCACGGAGTTCGAGGTGTTGTTGCCCGAATCAGCCTGTGTGTACTGCGGAAACTGCGTGGCCGTGTGCCCGACAGGAGCGCTGATGTTCAAGACCGAGTTCGATCTGAGGGCCAGTGATGCGTGGAAGCCGGAAGAACAACACGTCGCCACGACCGTCTGTTCGTTCTGCGGTGTCGGCTGCAACCTCGAGCTCCATGTGCAGGACAACCGAATCGTCAAGGTCACGTCGCCACTCGATCACGATGTGACGAGTGGGCATCTGTGCATCAAGGGACGGTTCGGTTGGGGCTATGTCCAGTCCGAGTCGGCCGATGTGGACTGAAGGTACGTCGCCCACAACCCCGTGGCGCACCATCCGGTATTCGGCCGGGGATCGGGTCGAGCGGGACGACACACTCACCACCGAAGGTCCGGTCGAGTTCCGACTCGGGGGTGTTCCGATCGCAGTGCTCATGCGGACACCGGGTCGGGATGTGGATCTCGGCATCGGCTTCCTGATCAGCGAAGGCATCATCGTCGGTCCCGGTGATGTCGATGCGATCCGCCCGCGCACCCAATCCGACAACGGCGACCGATACGACGTCGTTCTTGCCGATGGCATCATCATCGATCCAGAACAGTTCAGGCGCAACGTCTACGCGTCCTCGTCGTGCGGTGTGTGCGGCAAGGCGTCGATCGACGCCGTGGTCGTTGCCGGCCGAGTACCTCCGCCGGGACCGGTCGTCGAGCCGTCGTTTGTGACGTCGCTCCCCGATCGGATGCGACAGGCACAGGAGCAGTTCTCGATGACGGGGTCCCTCCACGCCGCCGCCCTCTTCTCGTCTGACGGTGAGTTGGTCGAGATCGCCGAGGATGTCGGCCGCCACAATGCGGTCGACAAGGTCATCGGCGCGGTCGCTGTACGCACGTGGCCCATCGATGAAACGGTGCTCATGGTGTCGGGACGTATCAGTTTCGAGATCGCACAGAAGTGTGCCGTTGCCGGTGTGCCGTTCGTAGCAGGAGTTTCAGGTGCCTCTTCGCTGGCGGCCGAACTCGGCGAGGAGACCGGGCTCACGGTCTGCGGATTCGTACGAGGCGATTCATTCAATGTCTACGCGGGTTCGCACCGAATCGTCGGCTAGCGCGCATTCTGTGGGCTCAGTTACCACGTAAACATGGTCGAGCTACCCAGGGTACGCGTCGGGGAGGGCGGCGAGGTCGGCTGGGGTGTTCACGTTGGTCAGTGTGGACGCGTCGGCTACGACGTGGTGCACGGTGTCGAGGTCGGCGAGGAATCCGAGGACCGATCGATTGTCGCTTTCGAGCCGTCGGCGGATGATCTTGGCGGCGCCCGGTGCGTACACCCCGCAGAGTGGTTGAACCGATCCGTCGTCAGACCGCACCGCGATCCGTGCCGCGCTACCCCGCAGCGGTGGTTCCACCAACCGGGTTATGAGTTCGGCCGTGAGCAGTGGCATGTCGACCGGGGCCACGAACACGGGACGACCGTCGGCCCACTCGAGGGCCGCCAGCAATCCGGCGAGCGGTCCGACACCCTCGAAGGGATCCTTCAGGTGGGTGACCGTTGCTCCGTGGTTCCTGCCGCACACAGCGATATCGACGAGCACGAGCGACATCGTGGCAAGTACGTGATCGATGAACGGAACACCGAGATACGTCAGGGTCGCCTTGTCAGTTCCCATCCTGCTGCTTGCACCACCTGCAAGCACGGCACCGGCGGTGTGGGTGATCATTCCAGGAGCGTACAAGTCCGCGCCGGCAGCCGAGACATCGTTAGGGTCTTGGCATGCCTACAGACCTTGAGATCGCCAGATCAGTCGAACTTCGTCCCATCCTCGATGTCGCAGCAGACATGGGCGTCCCGATGGAGCATGTCGAGCAGCGAGGCGAGGGTCTCGCAAAGATCAAACTCGATGCGCTCGAATCGATGGGCGAACCGAGAGCCAAGTACGTGCTGGTCACAGCGACCAACCCCACACCGTTCGGCGAGGGCAAGACCACCGTGTCGGTCGGGCTCGCACAAGGGTTCAAGCGCCTCGGTGAACGAGCGATCCTGACGCTTCGCCAGCCGTCGCTGGGTCCGACCTTCGGGATCAAGGGCGGAGCCGCCGGCGGTGGGTACTCACAGGTCATCCCGATGGAGGAGATGAACCTCCACCTGACCGGTGACTTCCATGCCGTTACCGCAGCCAACAACATGCTCGCGGCCCTCATCGACAATCACATCTATCAGGGGAACCAACTTTCGATCGGGATCAAACGCGTCACGTGGCGTCGGGTCATGGACGTCAACGACCGTGCCCTTCGCAACATCGTCATCGGACTCGGGACTTCACTCGACGGCATCCCGCGCGAAACCGGGTTCGACATCACCGCGGCATCCGAGGTCATGGCGGTTCTCGGTATGGCGGCGGGCCTGCAGGATCTTCGCGATCGGCTCGGTCGTATCGTGATCGGCTACGACCGGCATAACAAACCGATCACAGCCGAGGATGTCCAGGGTGCCGGTGCGATGGCGGTTCTTCTCAAAGATGCATTGAACCCGAACCTGCTCCAGACGCTCGAAGGAACGCCTGCACTCATCCACACCGGCCCGTTTGCGAACATCGCGCACGGGAACTCGTCCATCGTTGCGGACAAGGTGGGCATCAGGAGCGGTGACTATCTGGTGACGGAAGCTGGGTTCGGGTCCGATATCGGAGCCGAGAAGTTCTTCAACCTCAAGTGCCGGGCGTCAGGACTCGAACCCGACGTCGCTGTGATCGTCACCACGGTTCGGGCGCTCAAGTACAACACCGGCAAGTTCACGGTCAAGGGAGGGCAGCCGCTCCCAGAAGACATGACGAACGAGAACCCGGACGATGTTCTCGAAGGCGCAGACAACCTCCGACGTCACATCATGAATGTTCGTCAGCACGGTGTCACCCCGGTGGTTGCCATCAACTCGTTCCCGACGGACCATCCGTCTGAGCATGACGCCATCGCTTCGGTCGTCGAGCAGGAGGGAGCTGCGTGGGCGGTCGCCTCTCCTCACGCCGGTGGTGCCGAAGGGATGATCGCTCTCGCAGAAGCTGTTCGGGATGCTGCGAAAGAGGGGTCCAACTTCACGATGTTGTACCCGAGCGAGATGCCACTTGCCGACAAGATCAAGACCATCGCCACCAAGGTCTACGGAGCCGATGATGTCGAGTACGACATCAAGGCACGGCGTCAGCTGAACCAGTTCGAGGACATGGGGTATGGCGGGCTGCCCATATGCATGGCGAAGACGCAATACAGCTTCAGTCATGATGCTTCGCTTCGTGGTGCGCCGACCGGTTGGGTCCTTCCTGTGCGGGAGGTGCAGCTTGTTGCCGGAGCCGGCTTCATCCTCCCGCTCACCGGTTCCATCAACCGGATGCCGGGATTGGGCGGCAACCCGGCCGCCCATACCATCGACCTGACCGACGACAACGAAGTCATCGGGTTGAGCTGACCTGCGTCTAGGAATCGAGGCCCATCGTCGGGCTGACATCCCGGCCTGCTGAGGCATTCCCCGCACTGGTCGGAAGGCGCCCGCCATCCTCCGGAGACACGGAATCCTTGTAGCCCCGCTCGGCCCAGACGGCGAAGCCGAAGGCAATGGACCCCGTGATCGCAGCCGCTGTCCCGAAGGGGATGAGCGTTCCGTCGTACATCCGGTCGATCGTCACGCCGATGACGCTTCCCCCCAGCGTGGCCATCGTGCCGATGATGGCCGAGGCAGTTCCGGCGACTGCTCCCATCGGAATCATGGCGACCGCGTTCAGGTTCGGAAGCAACAGGGCGTGACCGATGAGGATGGGTATGAAGATCGCAAAGAACGCCGCGAACGGTGGTCTGCCGTCTGTCGACCAGACCAGGGCAGCGAGCGCGGCACCACCGACCAGGTAGACGAAGAACACGGTCCGGAGCAACGGAAGAAGATCGAACCGCTTCAGCAATCGTGTGTTGAGCAGCATCATCGCACCCATGACCGCTGCGGATCCTCCGAACACGAGCGGGAAGAGCGTGTCGATGCCGAACACGTCCTCGTAGATCAACTGGGAAGAGGCAAGGTACGACGCAAAGAAGCCGAAGACGGTTGTCTGCGCGAGGGTGTACCCCATCGACATTCGGTTTGTCACCACGAATCTCGCCGCCGTGGTCAGTCGGGTGACCCTGAACGGAATCCTGCGGTGTTCCGGCAGGGTCTCGGGCAGGCGAGTGGTCCACACGGCGATACCGACGCCGAAGATCGCCGTGAACCCGAACACCCATGGCCACGAGGCAACGGCGAGGATGCCGGCACCGAGCGTCGGCGCGACGATAGGGACCAGGACGAAGACGGCCATGATGAACGACATCGCCCGTGCCATCTCGGAACCTGAGTACGCGTCGCGCACGACCGATCGCGCGATGACCTGGGGTCCGGCGGCACCGAAGCCCCAGAGGAACCGGGTCACGAAGAGAAACTCGAGCGATGGTGCGAACGAAGATGCAATCGCCGCTACTACGTACATCGTCAGACCGAGATAGAGGATTCGTTTCCGCCCGAAAGCGTCCGACAGGGGGCCCCAAACCAGTTGGCCCGCGGCAAGGCCGAAGAAGAAGAAGGTGATGATCGCCGCAACATCGTTCGAATCGGTCGGGAGCCCGAAACCCTCACGCAGGTCACCAAATGCGGGCAGAATCACGTCGATGGCGAGAGCGACGACGGCCATCGTCATGGACAACATCAGCGTGAACTCGATCCGTCCGAGCCTCGATTCGATGAGTTCCCTGGTTGTCGTCGGCGTGGCCATCACGTGAGGGTATGGGGTTCGGTGTTCCATGGATTCGGCGTCCGACTCCGTCGCTACGGTGTTTCCCCCGTCGCGACCGGACGATCCGACGCGGCCCATTCGCTCCAACTTCCGACGTAGAGCCGTGGTCGGGGCAGCCCAGCGATCTCCATGGCCAGGATGCTGTGGCATGCCGTCACTCCCGATCCGCAGTGGAAGATCGCTTCTGTCTCGTTGGTGAGTCCGTGCGAGGCGAAGTGAGTCCGCAGCGTCGACGCGTCCTTGAAGAATCCGTTGTCCAGGTTGTCGGCGAACGGGAGGTTCTTGGCGCCCGGGATGTGTCCGGGTCGGGCATCCACGGGTTCGACGTCGCCCCGGTAGCGTTCCGCAGACCGGGCGTCGACGACGACCGAGGTGGCTGCCGAAACGACATCTTCCATCGTGGCGGCATCCCCCCAGGGCGCAGAGGCAATACCGGCGGGGTACGGGCTCATCCGTGGGGGCTGCGCGGTGTCGACAGGGTGTCCACCAGCCAGCCATGCCTGATATCCGCCGTCAAGGACATGGGTGTCACCATGACCTTGGTCCGTCAACATCCACCACAGTCGAGCGGCGATGGCGCCGCCGGCGTCGTCGTACGCGACGACGGTGCACGATGGTGTCACCCCCCACGAACCAAGCGTGATGTCGAATGCGGTCGGATCGGGAAGGGGATGGCGCCCGGGTCCGGTGGATCCGGAGAGGTCGGTTTCGAGGTCGGCGAAGAAGGAGCCAGGGATATGGCCGTCGGCGTAATCCGACCTCCCCTTGGTGGGCTGACCGAGCGCCCATCGGCAGTCAACGAGAACCAGATTCGGCTCCCCAGAACGTCGCTCGAGCTCTGCTACTGACATGACTCCCATAGGTCCCGGAGGTTAGAGGAACACCGGCTCGACGAGGCAGCCGTGCGGTTGCCCCACACGCCTGTGGCGTCCGGGACTGCGTGGCTCGATATCAGTAGTCTGCACGCATGACGACTCTGCATCTGCTCGACGGAACGTACGAGCTCTTCCGTTCGCACTTTGGTGCTCCGCCTCGCCAGACCCCTGAGGGGTGGGAGATCGGGGCCGTGGAGGGGATCCTCCGGTCGACGATCAACCTGCTCGGACAGGAGGATGTGACGCATGTCGGCGCCGCGTTCGATTCCGTGATCGAATCGTTCCGCAACGACATGTACGAGGGCTACAAGACCGGGGAGGGCACACCCCCCGAGCTCTATGCGCAGTTCCCCGTTGCCGAGCGAGCGATGGAGGCTCTCGGAGTGACGGTGTGGTCGATGATCGAGTTCGAAGCAGACGACGGACTTGCGGCGGCCGCAGTGAAGTTCGTCGATGAGGTCGACAAGGTGATCATCCTGAGTCCCGACAAGGACATGACCCAGTTGTTCGGAAACCCGAAGATTGTCGGCTACGACCGGCGGAACCAGAAACTCGTCGATGCGGCAGCCGTCAGGGAGAAGTTCGGGGTGGGTCCGGAATCAATCGCGGACTACCTCGGGCTCGTTGGTGACACGGCCGACGGCTTCCCGGGGCTGCCCGGTTGGGGCGCGAAGTCGGCGGCGACATTGCTCGCGGAGTACGGGCACATCGAGCACATTCCGGCTTCAGAACACGACTGGACGGTCAAAGTCAGGGGTGCGGCCAAACTCGCGGCGACGCTGCGCGACCACATGGACGATGCTCTGCTGTTCCGCGACATCGCGACATTGCGAACCGAGGCACCAATCCCCCAGACGCTCGACGAGATCCGTTGGCAGGGCGCGGACAGGGCCTCGTGGGAACGATTGTGCGATGAATTGGGGTTCACCACGCTGCGGACGGCACCCACGAGATGGCAAGGGGAGTAGCCCGGCGACGGTCAGGTGTTCTCGGTCAGTCAGGTATGTGGCACCACATCCAGGATGAACGCGACGGCGGACGGGCCGCATGGGCACCGTCCACCGTCGCAGGCACGCAGTCGTATCGTTTGGAGTCAGGTCACGGGATCAAGGAGCGCCGGGTCGGCGATTTGTTCCTGGAACACGAACTCGGGATACGCATCCCCTCCATGTTCGGAACGATCGAGACCAAGGAGCTCTTCCTCTTCCGTGACCCGGAGACCGACCGTCACGTCAATCACCTTGAACACGGCGAACGATGTAGCAAACGCCCAGATGGCGATGGCGCCTGCGCCGAGCAGCTGCGTCACAATTGAACCGGAACCGAAGATGCCCACGGCGATCACGCCCCACAGGCCAGCCGTTCCGTGGACGGAGATCGCACCGACCGGGTCATCGAGCCCCACCCGTTCGATGAGGATCACCGAGAACACCATGATGACGCCGGCTATCGCACCGGTGAGAATCGCAGCACCGAATCCGAAGTGATCCGTACCTGCCGTGATGCCGACGAGCCCGGCGAGAACCCCGTTGAGGGTGTATCCGACATCAGGCTTGCCGACAACGAGCCATGCGGTGAACATCGCTGCGAGTGACCCGGCACAGGCAGCCAGCGTCGTCGTGACAACGGGAGTCCCGATGTCAGCACCCACAGCAGCCAGCGTCGAACCGGCATTGAACCCGTACCAGCCGAACCACAGGATGAACACACCCAGTGCTCCGAGTGTGACCGAGTGCCCCGGTATCGTCTTCGGCTTTCCGTCGGCCGTGAATCGACCGATCCTGGGCCCGATCACAACCACGCCTGCAAGCGCAGCGACTCCACCAAGCATGTGGACGACGCCTGATCCGGCAAAGTCCATGAAGCCTTGTTCGGACAGCCAGCCCCCGCCCCAGACCCAGTGGGTGACGATGGGATAGATGAGCCCCGTCACGAACGGTGTATAGATGAGATACGACGAGAACTTGACGCGTCCGGCCATCGCTCCCGAGATGATCGTTGCCGCGGTGGCGGCGAACACGACCTGGAAGAACCACTCGCCTGCCCGGGTGTTGTCGTTGAAGAAGAAGACATCCCCGTACGCGAGGAACCCACCGACCGAAGAGCCACCGTAGGCGAGTGCGAACCCAAACGCCCAGTAGACGATTCCGCCGACCGAGAAGTCCATCACGTTCTTCATGATGATGTTCCCTGCGTTCTTCGCCCTCGTGAATCCAGCCTCCACCAACGCGAATCCAGCCTGCATGAACATCACGACCATCGCTGCGACGACCAGCCAGACGGTGTCCACGGCGGCGACCACGTCCCCAACCGTTGCTTCCTGTGCCAGCGCAGCCCCGGCGGTGGGCCCTGCCACCAGCGCGGTGACCATGCCGAGGGTGAGTATGAGCCTTCGTTTCACTGTGTCCTCCTTGTATACGGTGCCGTGGCACGGTACGAGCGCCTTGTGTCGGCACGGTTACTCGACGGTTACGAAAACGCGACGACTCTGTTACGGCGACCTTTCCGTCGTCGATGCGGACCTTCGACGGAACCGCGACGAGATACAGGTGCGAGGCGCCGGTAATGTGCCGGTCATGGCCGTCATCACCGTCTCGCAGCTCACAAAGAACTATGGACCGGTCGAGGCCGTGCGCGGGATCGACTTCCACGTGGACAAGGGTGAGGTGTTCGCCCTGCTCGGTCCGAATGGCGCAGGGAAGTCGACGACCGTCGAGATTCTCGAGGGACATCGCACGAAGTCGTCCGGCGACGTCTCGGTCCTCGGGTTCGACCCCGGCGATTCGCCACGCGAGTTCCGTGAGTCGATCGGCATCGTCCTTCAGGAGACGGCCGTCGAAGAACAGCTCACCGTGCGGGAGGCGATCGACATCTACGGGTCGATGTACCCCAGGCAGCGACCGACCGCCGAGTTGATCGAGATCGTCGGTCTTGAGGAAAAGACTTCAGCTCGAATCAAGTCTTTGTCCGGAGGTCAACGCCGGCGACTTGAGCTTGCCCTCGGCATCGTCGGTGATCCCGCGCTCGTGTTCCTGGACGAACCGACGACGGGCTTCGACCCGAGCGCGAGGAGACAGGCATGGTCGATCGTCGAGAACCTCACCTCCCTCGGGAAGACCATCCTGCTCACCACGCACTACATGGACGAAGCCCAGCACCTCGCCGACCGGCTCGCCATCATCGCAAGCGGGGAGATCGTGGCCGAAGGGACACCCGAGTCCCTCGGAGGGCGTGCCTCAGCCTCCACCGTGATCACCTTCCTGGCCGATGACGCCGATCCGGGTTCGATCCCTCTCGACGGCGTCGAACGAACCGCCGCGGGACGTTTCATGGTCCGTTCCCAGTCGCCGACCCGCGATGTCCACACGATCACGGGTTGGGCGATCGATCATGGGTACGAACTGGGGGATCTGTCCGTCACGCGTCCATCGCTCGAGGACGTGTACCTCGAACTCACGTCGGATCTGGTGACCTGACACCGACCCGGACGCGGGTCAGGGTCCGACTGGGAGCGTCGAACCCTGACCGATGTGGCGCAATTGGGTGGGACTATGCGCCAGGAATCAGCACCGTGTCAACGATGTGGATCACACCGTTGCTCGCCATGACGTCAGGCTGAATGACCGTCGACCCGCCGAGCGGCTCGGTGCCGTCATTGACAACGACATCGCCATCGATGACCTGCACATTGAGCGTGGCGTCAGCGTTCAGCGTCGCCAATGCCTCGATTGGGGCCGCACTGATGACGGCCGCGGCGTCATACACACCGGACACCACGTGATAGGTGAGTACCGAATTGAGCAACTCCGTATCTGCAAGCAGTTCGTCAGCGGTCATGTCGAGTGCCTCAAGTGCGACACCGAACGCCGCATCAGTCGGCGCAAAGACCGTCAGTTGCTGCATGGGATCGCTGAGAGCTGCAACGATCGAAGGATCGGCAGCGAGTACAGCTGCCAACAGGATCGTGAACTCAGCCGGATCGGCGTCGGCCGATGCGATCACGACATCGGCGATCGTCGGGTCGGCCTCCATGGCTGTGGTGGTCTCAGGAGCCATCGTTGTCGGGGTTTCGGCTTCGGTGGTCGTGGTTGTGTCTGCTGTGCTGCTGCTACAGGCGGCTGCCGTGAGCGCAACGACGAGCAGGAGTGCGATGAGCGAGAGTGTCCGTCGCATGGTTGTTTCCTTTCGTGACGTGGTGGATGGACCCACCACATCCCGAGTACGAGGCTGTGCCCGAAGTTGGATGTTTATTTATCACTAAAAGATTGTGGACGCGGATCTCGCCCATTCCGACTGATAAGCTGGCACGCAATGGCGACGACACCCCCTCCGACCAACCTCGGGCTGCTGCTCGGTCAGACCAAGTATCAGAACACCATCTTCTTCAGGAACCCGATGGCAGCGTTCTTCACGCTGTTCTTCCCGCTGATGATCTTCATCGTGTTCTCGCTCGTGTTCGGAAATGAACCGATCGAGGCGCTCGGCGTCACGACAGCCCAGTACTACGCACCCGCGATGGCGGTGTTCGCTGCGGTGTCTGCGACCTACACAAACCTCGCCGTCACGACTGCGTACCAACGAGACCAGGGGATCCTGAAGCGGATCAAGGGGACCCCGCTCCCTCCCGTGGTGTACATGGGTGGCAAGATCCTCAGCGCGCTGCTGATCGCGGTTCTCTCGGTCGGAATCATGATGTCAATCGGTGTGGCGTTCTATGGCGTCGAGGTCTACACACGGACGTTGGCCGCCGCGACGCTGACGTTCCTCGTGGGAGTCGGGAGCTTCGCAGCTCTCGGTTTGATGGTTGCAGCGCTTGTGTCGTCAGGTGAGGCGGCCACCGCGGTCACGAATGCCACGCTTCTGCCCCTCGCCTTCTTCTCCGGTGTGTTCATCGTTCCTTCAGACGACGCACCGGCCTGGCTCGACGCAGTTGCGAACATCTTCCCGCTCAAGCACTTCGTCGAACCTTTCGTCGCAGCGTTCAATCCTCTGTCGACGGGTGCACAGTTCCGGTGGGGAAGCATCGCGTACATGGCGGTATGGGGGGCCATCGCAATGGTGATCGCGGTGCGATTCTTCACATGGGAAGCCAATCCCGGGACCTCGAGACGCTCGCGGCGCGGCAAGGGTGCGGCGGCGCCGGCATGAGCCATCTGGTCATCCGCGACGTTGAGCCGTCTGACGCTGGGCGGATCAACGAGATCTACAACATGTACATCGTCGGTAGTCACGTGTCCTTCGACACGGAGGCGTGGTCTGACGAAGTACGGGCGGAGTGGCTGGAGGCCAAGGTCGCAGCCGAATACCCCGTGCTTGTCGCTGAGATCGACGGTCTGGTCGTCGGCGCCGCGTGGGCTGGCCCTTGGCGCGACAAGAGCGCGTATGCAGGCTCCGCGGAGACGACGGTCGTGTTCGATTCGGATTACACGGGGGCCGGGACCGGCACGGCGCTCTACTCGGCACTCATCGACCGCCTCACCGAGCGAGGATTCCACCGTGCCTACGCCATCATCGCCCTACCCAATGAGGCATCCGTTGCGCTGCATCGGAAACTCAAGTACCGCGAGGTCGGAATCCTTGACGAGGCCGGGTTCAAGGACGGCGAGCACGTCTCGACGATGCTTCTCGAACGCAAACTCGACGTCGCCGGCTAGAGATCGGCGGATACGCCGAGCAGTCGTTCCCTTCGGATCGAGCGCGATCCCGATCCCAGAAGCGCCAATGCAACGATCCATGCGACCAACCCGGCGACAGCCGCCGACACGACGGGGCTGTACAACAGGCCTGATGCCACGCCGTAGCTGAGCAGGATCACAGGGAGCGTGACCAGGCTCGACGCCTGATGCGCCGACGCCGCTGACCGTACCCGGGCCGAGAGGCGAAGGATCAGTGACAATGCGATGGCGATGAAGGGGGGCACCACCCACAACACCAACAACAGCCAACCTGCCGTTGGGAAGAACCACCCACCGATCTGGGTCCCCACGATCAGGTTCACGACCAATGAGTAGCAGGCGAACCCGACGATGCCCGCTACGTACCCGGGGAGCAGGCTCGCGATCAGCTTGCCCACATAGATTTCCTGGACGGTCAGTGGCGAGTGTGCGAGGTACTCGCCTGTGCCGCGTTCCCGTTCACCGACGATGGAGTTTGCTCCCACAGCCGATGAGATCGTGAGTGGCACGATGATTGCGATCGGTGCAAGCAGGTAGACCGCAAACGCGTACGAAGCCCTGGTCGCCGGGTTGTCACCCTGGATGTTCGCCTGGATGGCATCCGGGAGAGTTCCGATGATGTCGCCGATCTGGGTGATGGCGTTGGTCTGTTGCACCAAGGACATGGCTCCCAACAAGATCGCCGGGAGCACAACGAAGAACATGCTTGAGAGGATCAGCAGCGGGATCCAGTAGTCGCGGGACTTGACCAAGCGGTACAGATCGGCCCGGACGACGGCAGTGACCATGGATCGTCTCATGCGCCCGACTCCCGATGGGTACGTTGCATCTCGAAGTACAGATCCTCGAGCGTCGGCGTCAATGGCTCGACCCTGGTCGGTCTCGCACCGAGTTTGACCAGTTCAACGACGATGTCAGGAATCCGGTCAGTCGAATCGATGGTGACCCGCAGCGCTCCGGTTCCTTCGGTGGCAAGGACGCCATCGAGCGACGCAATCGACGCGAGCATGTCGCGATCTTCAGTGTCGATGATCACGATGGGGTTCTCCATGTACGACCGGGCGAGGTCACCGGGGTTGCCCGCGGCCCGCACGGTGCCGTTGTCCATGAGCACGACCTGGTCGGCGATACCCTCGGCTTCGTGCAGCAGGTGCGTGCACATGACGATGGTCCGGCCTCGTCCAGCCATCTCCTTGATGAGTTCGAGTACGGCGCGGGCAGATTCGGGGTCGAGTCCTGCGGTCGGCTCGTCGAGCATCAGAACCTCGGGATCGTGGACCACCGCCCGTGCCAGGGCGAGGCGGGTCCGCATTCCTGTGGAATAGCCGCCAACTTCTTGGCTGAGAGCGTGATCGATCCCGAAGCGCGCGGCTGCCTCGCGCGCCCGTGTCTCGTCGCTCTGGAAGATGGTGGCCGCGAATTGGAGGTTCTCCCATCCGGTCAGCTGGTCGTAGAAGGCAGGTTTTGGTGGGACGACACCGACGCGCGATCTGACTTCGTCCCCATGTTCGAGGGGTGAGAGTCCGAGCACCTCGATCGAGCCCGCATCAGCGATGAGGGCCCCCGTGGTCAGCCGGACGGTGGTGGTCTTGCCGGCTCCGTTCGGTCCGAGCAGTACGGTCACGGATCCGACCGGCGCCGAGAAGGAGATCTGCTCGAGCGCGGTCACCTCCCCGAACGTCTTGTGTACGGATTCGAACGCGATTGCCTGTGCCATTGCCTGAACCATCGGAATGAACCGTACAGGGCTTGATCGATACCCCCGACACATCGTCGGCTCGGTCGTCCTCGGATATGCCTCCTGTCGGTACGCTGGGGCCATGTGCGGTCGCTTTGTCCAGGTCGAAAAGCCCGAGTTCTACGCCGAGCACTTTGGTGCCGAGTTCGTGCGCACCGAGTCCATAACGCCGAGCTGGAACGTCGCCCCGACCATGCAGGTGTACGCCGCTGCCGAGCACGAAGGACACCGGGTTCTCACGTCATTCCGTTGGGGGCTCGTACCGTTCTGGGCGAAAGACCTCAAGATCGGAGCCAAGGCGATCAACGCACGCGCAGAGACAGCAGCCGACAAGCCGATGTTCCGCGACGCTTTCGTGGAGAGGCGGTGTCTGATTCCCCTTGACGGCTTCTACGAATGGGAACGGAAGGCAAAGGGAAAGCTGCCGCACTACATCCACTCGGTCGACGGGACGCCGCTCGCGGCCGCCGGCCTCTGGTCGTCATGGAAGAGCCCAGAAGGTGACCGGGTCCTGACGTGCACGATCCTGACCGGAGAGCCGAACGAGGTGGTGGCTCCGCTGCACGATCGAATGCCGGTGGTGCTCCCTCGCGAGTCGTGGGAACCGTGGCTCGATCGCGACAACAAGGATGTGGCCGCACTCTCGGGCCTTCTCACCGTGTACCCGGGTTCTGCCATGGACGAGTATCCGGTTTCGACGTTGGTGAACAATGTGCGGAATGATTCGGTCGACCTCGTGACCCCGCTCGACACAGGTGCCGTGGGCGCTCCGTGACCCGACAGATCCAGACGTCGTTCGCGACCCAGATCGAATGGTGTCGGATTCTTGGATCACCGTTGTACGCCGAGATCCTCGGCATCGCGCTGGGCGACATGGAACGGGGTGGACCTGTTGCGCGTGTCGTTGACGACTTCAAAGGGGACCCAGTCTCTGCCGCTCTGCCCCTGAGGTTCATGGGCGGGGTCCATCGGCTCGTCCTTGAACGCGTAGCCCAACGCCTCCTCCCGCATTTTCCGAGTGTTGGTGGGGTTCCGGACGGCCAAACCCTCGAAGAGGATTTCCTGGTCGAAGTGGACATCAATGCCGAGTTCCTTCGGAAGTACATCGATGCACCTCCCCAGACGAACGAGATCGGGAGGAGTGTCGCCCTGTTCTCCGGCCTCGCGTTCGTGTTGGATCGTGAGCCCCGGCCAATCCGCCTGCTCGAAATCGGATCTTCGGCTGGGTTGAACCTGCTCCTGGACCTCTTCAACTACCGATCAACGGCATGGTCGTGGGATGGTGACTCCCGAGGGCCGCTTCTCGAACCCGTATGGACCGGCACCTCGCCCCCGATCCCCGAAACGGTCAGGATCATGGAGCGACGAGGGTGCGACACAGCACCGGTGAGATTTCTGGAACCCGACGCTCGGCTCAGGCTCCTGTCCTATGTGTGGGGCGACCAGGTCGACCGATTCGAGCGGCTCACCCGGGCGATGGATCTCGCCGCCGGTGTCCCGTTCGTCGTGGATGAGTCCGACGCCGCTTCATGGCTTGCGGATCGCCTGGAAGAACCGGTCGCTGACGGGACGTTGACGGTGGTCCAGCACTCCGTCATGTGGCAATACCTCGATCGGGATACGCAGACGAACGTGCGCGAGCTGCTTGCCGATGCCGGCGCCGCGGCGACCGAACAGCGGCCTTTGGCCCATGTTTCCCTTGAGCCTCCCGGGTACGGGACGGGCCACCGTGGCATGGAGTTGACCGCGCAACGGTGGCCGGGAGATGGCTCGGTCGTGCTCGCCTATGGGCAGGCTCACGGTGCGTCGCTTGATTGGATGCTGTGACACGGGATATGCCCTCGAATCACCGAGTTGGGGCACACAGAGTCACTAACTTGGCACACAATGACGCCCGAATCAGATTCGATTGATACCGGCTCGGCAGGGACCCCACAACAGAGACCCCTGTGGAGACGCATCCTGCCGCGCCTGCTGCTGCTCCTTGTCGCCGCCGTGGCGTTGTATTACTTCTTCCCCACGGTCGTGGACTTCTTGTCGCAAACCAAGGAGCTCACGTCGGTCGACTGGTGGTGGTACGCCATCATGGCCGCGCTGATGGCCGGCTCGTTCGTGGCGGCGTGGGAGCTCACCTGCGTCGCACTTCCCCGCATCTCCCTCTACCTCGCAGGGACTTCCCAGCTCGTATCGAACGCTCTCGCGAAGGTGGTCCCGGGTGGTGCGGTGGCGGCAGGCGCCACGTATTACCAGATGCTGTCGGTTTCGGGAGTTCCCAAAGGTGTTGCTGCCTCTGGACTGGCGGCCGGCACGTTCATCTCACAGCTCGTGCTGTTCTCCCTTCCTGCCGCAGCTCTGCTGATTGCGGCGGCGTCGGCCCCCATCCCTCAGGGTTTGCTTCCGGTTGCAGTGGCGGGTTCGATCCTGTTCCTTGTGATGTTCGTTGTGGTGTTCGTACTCGTGAAATTCGACGCGGTCCTCCTCTTGGTGGGGCGAGTCGTCGCCCGCACGGTTGGTTGGCTCGCGAGGAAGTTCAACAAGGAGTGGACCGCAACGGCACAGGGGTGGCTCGAACGACGCAATGAGGTCGTCGAGGCCCTCGGCAACCGATGGATCCGTGCCCTCGTGGCCGCCATCTTGAACTGGATACTCGACTACTCGGTCCTCGTGACCGCGCTGTTCGCCATCGGAGCCTCGCCACGACCCAGTTTGGTATTGGTGGCGTTCGCGGGCTCGGCAGTTCTCGGGATGATCCCCATCACACCGGGTGGGATCGGGTTCGTGGAGTTCGGATTGTCGGCCATGTTGGTTGCGTCAGGCATCCCCGGTCCGGATGCGACGCTCGCCACACTGGCGTATCGGCTCTTCCAGTTCTGGCTGCCGATCCCCGCCGGTTTGGTCGCCTACTTCATGTTCCGACGGCGCTACGGGAAACCAGCTGATCTCACGGTGACCGACTGAGCCAACGACAGGCGGTCGTCGGTGCGTGGTACCCTTCGGGGGCTGATGACATCCTGCGGGAGAGCCGGTCACCGGCGCCGAAGGAGCAACCGCCCCGGGAATCTCTCAGGCACATGGACCGCAGGAACAGAGGCACTCTGGAAAGCAGGGCCGTAGGCCCTCACCGAAGGGGAAAGCCACCACACGGTGGCGAAATCTCTCAGGTTCCCTGACAGACGGGGCTCACATGCAACGCGCGTCATGAGGAGCCTGACAATGTCAACGACGAGATCGACATCATTCGCTGGTCGCCACATCGGCCCTGATCAGACCGACGTTGAAGCGATGCTCGCTGCCATCGGCGTCCCATCAATCGACGCGCTCATCGACGCAGCCGTGCCGGCTTCCATACGGACCGACGATCCGCTCGATGTGGCGGGCCCGCTCACCGAGAGCGACGCCCTCGCGACCCTGCGCAGGATCGCCTCCCAGAACGACGTCTATCGATCCTTCATCGGAGCTGGCTATTACGGGACGGTGACACCGGGAGTCATCAAGCGGAACATTCTTGAGAACCCGGGGTGGTACACCGCCTACACGCCCTACCAACCTGAGATCTCCCAGGGTCGTCTCGAGGCATTGATCAACTTCCAGACCGCCGTGTGCGATCTCACCGGCATGGACATCGCCAACGCGTCCCTCCTCGACGAGGCCACGGCAGCTGCCGAGGCCATGACACTGCTCAAGCGCGTCGGGCGGAACAAGAACATGGTCTTCTTCGTCGACGAGGATCTCCATCCCCAGACCATCGAGGTGATCGGAACCCGCGCCGAGCCGCTCGGTTTCGGACTCCTCGTCGGGAACCCCGCCACCGATCTCGTCGCCGAGGACGTCTTCGGGGCCATCCTGTCGTATCCCGGCTCGTCGGGTGCCGTTCGCGACATCGGCCCGGTGATCGACTACTGCCACGGAGCCAGCGCCCTGGTGGCAGTGGCAACCGACCTCCTTGCCAACACGATCCTCACACCGCCGGGTGAACTCGGTGCCGACGTAGTCATCGGATCCTCCCAGCGATTCGGCGTTCCGATGATGTTCGGCGGTCCCCACGCCGGGTTCATGGCGACACGCGACGAGTACCAGCGGTCGCTCCCCGGGCGGCTCGCCGGACTGTCGAAGGACGCATCGGATCGCAACGCCTTTCGCCTGACCCTCCAGACAAGGGAACAGCACATTCGCCGCGATCGAGCCACATCGAACATATGCACCGCCCAGGTGCTCCTTGCCGTGATAGCAGCGATGTATGCCGTCTATCACGGCCCGGAAGGCCTGATCGAGATCGCAACGAGGGTCCACGACAGAACCCGAGCCCTCGCCGCCGATCTCCTGGCGGCCGGCTACGTCATTGAGAACGGGACGTTCTTCGACACCCTGACGATCCGGGTGGACGACGCCGACGAGATCCTTGCCAAAGCCAGGCATCGCAAGATGAACTTCCGCAGCGTGGACCCGACCACCGTGGGAGTCTCCATCGACGAGGCGACCACGGATGCGTATCTCGATGCAATACGCGAAGTGTTCGGTGTGGATGCAGGAACCTCCCCGGTTTCGGGAATCCCCGAGGGCCTGCGTCGATCGACTGCATTCCTCGAACACCCAACGTTCCACATCCACCGTTCCGAAACAGAGATGCTGCGTTATCTGCGCAGGCTCCAGGACATGGACATTGCGCTCGACCGATCGATGATTCCGCTCGGTTCGTGCACGATGAAGCTGAACGCGACCAGTGAGATGGAGCCGATAGCGTGGCCTGAGTTCGCTGACATGCACCCGTTCGTCCCCCTCGACCAGGCGAAGGGGTACCTCGAGATGATCGGTCAACTCGAGCAGTGGCTCGCATCGATCACCGGCTACGACGCGGTCTCGGTGCAACCCAATTCGGGAGCCCAGGGTGAGTTCGCAGGTCTGCTGGCCATCCGCGGGTACCACGAAGCCAACGGTGAGTCGCATCGCAACATCTGTCTCATTCCTTCATCGGCCCATGGGACGAATCCGGCGTCTGCGTCGATGGCTGGGATGCAGGTGGTGGTCGTGAAGTCGGACGAGGATGGTTCCATCGACGTCAATGACCTGCGTGCCAAGGCCGAGGAGCATGCTGACAACCTCGCAGCGATCATGGTCACCTATCCATCGACCCACGGTGTCTTCGAAGAGGCGATCACCGAGATATGCGAGGTCGTGCACGACCATGGGGGGCAGGTCTATCTCGATGGTGCGAACCTCAACGCGATGGTCGGTTTGGCAAAGCCCGGTCTGTTCGGAAGCGATGTCAGCCACCTGAACCTCCACAAGACCTTTGCGATCCCACACGGCGGTGGCGGGCCCGGGGTCGGTCCGATCGGCGTGAAGGCCCACCTCGCGCCGTACCTCCCGGGGCACGGTCTGGTCCCGGATCTGCCCGGACCCGAGGATGGCCTCGGTGCCGTGTCTGCGGCTCCGTGGGGGTCAGCCGGTGTCTTGGCGATCTCGTGGATGTACATCGCCATGCTCGGAGCCGAGGGTCTGCGTCGTTCAACCGAGGTGGCCGTGCTCAGCGCGAATTATCTGGCAGCGAAGCTGGGCGACCACTATCCCGTGCTCTACACCGGCCCGGGTGGATTCGTTGCCCACGAATGCATCGTGGATATCCGGCAGATCGAAGCCGCGACCGACGTGACGAACGAGGACATCGCCAAACGATTGATCGACTATGGCTTCCATGCCCCGACGATGTCGTTCCCGGTGGCAGGAACGTTGATGATCGAGCCCACGGAGTCTGAATCGCTCGCAGAGCTCGACCGATTCATCGATGCGATGATCTCGATCCGATCCGAGATCGAGGAAGTGCGATCCGGCGCCGTGACGGTCGAGGAGTCCGTCCTTCGGAATGCACCCCACCCGGCCGAGGACCTCCTGACGGACGACTGGGATCGTCCCTATAGCCGCGAACAGGCCGCGTACCCCGTCCCGGCACTCCGCCGGAACAAGTACTGGGTCCCGGTCAGCAGGATCGACAATGCATACGGCGACCGCAACGTGTTCTGCTCCTGCCCACCGATGGACTCATACACCTAGGTATCCGTACCCAGGGTTGTACGACCATGTTCTCGTGGTACTGGAGCCCACAGAATGAACGGCGAGCGACGGTGCGGTGTGGCGGGGTCAAGCCTCAAGGGCTTGAACAATCGCAGTCAGGAACCTTTGTCCGCTACCACCGTCGATGACGCGATGATCGTAGGACAGGTCGATGGGGGCCATCATGGCGACCTCGAGTGCTCCATCCATGACCACCGGCTGGTGGTTGGCCCGACCGATCGACAGGATTGCCGTCGTCCCCATAGGGATGATCGGAGTTCCGTGCCCGCCCCCGAGAGCTCCGATGTTCGAGATCGTGAAGGTCTGACCCGACACCTCCTCGGGTTTGATCGTGCGGTCCTTGGCGGCTTGAGCGAGCCGGCGGAACTCGGTGTCGATCTCGGCCGTCGATTTGGCGTCGGCATTCCTCACGACGACCACCATGAGGCCGGCCTCGGTATCGACGGCAAATCCCAGATGGATCTCTGATCGATGGAGTACACCGTCATTCCGGAACGATGCGTTGAAGTCCGGATGCTCTTTGATGATCGGAATCAACCGCTCAGCCAAAACCGATTCGAGCGACCATGTGCCCGACACGCTCGTTCGCGCATCGATGAGTCGTGCGGCGTGGATCTCTGCCTGAACGGTCACATGGGGAATCTCCCGCCACGATGCTGCCATGTGTTCGGCGATGGCACGACGCATCGGTGTCAATGGCACCAGAGTTCCTGCCAGCGGCGCAGCTGGTTCGACGCGTTCGAGATCAGCTCGCGTGATCGCCCCACCCGGGCCGGATCCGTCGATCGACGTCAGGTCGATGCCGCGTTCGGCTGCCAGTTTGCGCACGAGAGGCATCGCTCGAGCACCACCTCGCCCGGTCTTGACCGTGGTAGAGGTCTGCACGGCTTCGACGAGGGCCGTGCTGTCGGCCGGAGCCGTTTCGATCTCTGGGCTCGCCCGTTCCTCATCGCCGTCGACCACGAAGAGCACGTCACCGACAAGGACCGTGTCGCCGGGTTCGGCCGCGATGTGCGTGATCGTGCCGGCGAACACCGACGGTATCTCCACGACGGTCTTGGCTGTCTCGACTTCGACAATGATCTGGTCAACCGACACCGAGTCTCCGACTTCGACGTGCCATTGCACGATCTCAGCTTCGGTCAGGCCCTCACCGATGTCTGGCATCCGGAACTCATGCATGGGCGCATCGTACTGACACGAACCGGCTGACACCGGCAGCCGTGGCGGCTCGCCTACGCCCGGAAGCGATCGCCGGACTCAGCATGGTCGACAAGGATCTGCGCAGGCTCGAAGCGGTCGCCGTGCCGTTCCTGGAGCGATCGGAGCTTGGCTACGACGACATCTGCCCCCATGGCGTCGACGGTCCAGAACGGGCCGCCCCGGAAGGCGGGATACCCGAGACCGAATACGGCCCCGATGTCGCCGTCACGGGCCGACCTGAGGATGCCCTCTTGGAGACACAGCGCTGCCTCGTTGATGAATGCCAGGGAAAGGCGGTCCTGGATCGCTGACTTCGGGACCGATCTCCGCTCACCAAGCCCAAGTGCCGCGTACACCGTGGGATCGACGCCCTTGCGCTCGCCACTGTCATACCGATAGAACCCGCGGCCGTTCTTGCGACCCTTGCGATCATCGGCGATGAGGCCCGTCATCATCTCTGGTCCCCGCATGCGATCGCCGAATGCGTCGAGGAAGATCTTCGAGATGTGGGCACCGACATCGATCCCGACCTCGTCAGCAAGGAGAAGCGGGCCGATGGGGAATCCCCATGCCTTCATGGCCCCGTCGATGTCTTCGACGGATGCCCCTTCTTCAAGGAGGAACGCTGCCTCGTTCGAGTACGGGCCGAGAACCCGCGAGGTGTAGAACCCCGTGCCGTCGTTGACGACGATCACGGTCTTGCCCTGTCGTTTCCCGAAGGCCACAGCGGTCGCGATCGCCTCATCCGACGTCGATTCGGCAGCGATCACTTCCAGAAGCGGCATCTTCTCGACCGGAGAGAAGTAGTGCATACCGACGACGTTCTCGGGTCGACTGCTCGCCTCCGCGATCGACGCAATCGGCAGTGTCGAGGTGTTGGAAGCGAAGATGGTGTCGGCGTCCACGACCGCTTCGGTTTCCTTGACGATCGACCTCTTGAGCTCGAGATCCTCGAACACCGCCTCGATGACCAGATCCGTTGCACCGAATCCGTCCCATGTGGCTGACCCGGTGACGCGACTCACGATCTGGTCGATCTCGAAGTCGCTCATTCGAGCACGTTTGGCCCGCCGTGCGACGACCTTGTGCACGTATCCAAGACCTCGCCCGACTCCGTCGTGGTCGATCTCTTTGATCCGTACCTGTGCTCCCGCCTTGATGGTCGATACCGCCGCAATGCCGCCACCCATCAGGCCACCACCGAGGACCGCAACGTTGTCGACTCGACGCGGGCATGCGTCGGAGCCGGTACCCGTGTCGCGCTTGAGTTCCTGCTGCCCGAAGAAGATCGACCTGAGAGCCCGCGATTCGGGTGTGCGCACAAGCTCGGCAAAGAAACGGATCTCGGCGGCGCAACCAGCCTCCCTCCCATGCTCCACACCGATCCGGATTGCTTCTATGGCCCGCCGAGGAGCTGGGTAGTTGCCTCCGGTCTCCTTCATCATCTCGTCGGTGGCCTTCTTGAAGAGCAGCATGCGACCGGCCGGGTTCTTCTCGAGGGCCAGTTGCTGGAGGTGGGTCTTCGAGACGTTCAGGGCGATGACCCGCTCAGGTTCGGGAGCGTCGATCGCCTCCCGCGCCCTGGTCTCGGCGACCGACACGAGCAGCTCGGCAGGGACGATCTCGCTGACGAGTCCGATCTTCTTGGCCCGGTATGGCCGTATCGGTCGTCCCGATACGATCATCAGAAGGGCGTTCTGGATACCAACGGTTTCCGGCAACCGCTGTGTCCCGCCGACGCCAGGAATGACCCCAAGTTGCACCTCGGGTTGGCCGAGCTGCGCCGCGTCGGTACACAGACGCAGCGACGCGGTCAGCGCCAATTCGAGGCCACCGCCCAGACACGCCCCGTCGATCGCGGCCACGACCGGCTTCCCGCTGACGGTGTGGAGCGCTTCGATCCGGTCATAGATCTGCTGCAGCGTGGTGAGCGCCTCCACCGCGTCCTCGGTGGTCTCGAGTTGGTCGAACATCGTGATGTCTGCACCGGCAAGGAAGTCGGGCTTCGCCGAGGCAATCACGACGGCGTTGACGTCCGGCTCCTCGAGGCGACCGACGATGTCTGCGAGCTCCGTCACGAACTCTTCGCCGAGCGTGTTCATCGACTCGTCGTGGCGGTTCATCAGCAGTGTTGCGACTCCGTCGTCGGCAATCGTGAGTGTGTGGTTCCGATAGTCCATGGCTACTTCTCCAAGATGATGGCTGCGCCGAGTCCACCGGCGGCACATTGGGTCACAAGCGCTGTGCCGGATCCGCGGCGGTTGAGCTCGTTCGCCATGGTGATGATCTGCCGTGCTCCGGTTGCTCCGAACGGGTGTCCGAGCGAGATGGAGCCCCCGTGGAGATTGAACCTGGATTCGTCGATCTCTCCAATTGCCTTGTCCCGGCCGAGGCGCGTGCGCGCAAAGTCATCCGAGGCGAAAGCCTTGAGATTCGACAGCACCTGTGCGGCGAACGCCTCGTGCATGTCGATCACGTCGATGTCGGCCAGTGTCATACCCGCCCGGTCGAGGGCGATCGGAGTCGCAAATGCCGGGCCCATCAGGAGTTGCCAATTGGGATCGAGCGCAGCGAAAGCGTACGAGCGCACGTAGGCGAGAGGCTCGTAACCGAGGCTCTTGGCGACCGACTCGTCCATGAGCACAACGGCCGAAGCGCCGTCGGTCAGCGGCGAGCTGTTGGCAGCGGTCACCGAGCCATACCGGCGATCGAACACGGGCTTGAGGCTCGCAAGCTTCTCGATGGTCGAGTCGGCCCGTGGAATCGTGTCCTGCGTGATCGTCGTCGTGAACTTCGGTGGGATCCGGTACGGCATCACTTCTTTGTCGAACACGCCCTCCGACCACGCCGCGGTCGCCTTGGCGTGTGAGGCGATCGCGTATGCGTCCTGCTCCTCGCGGGAGATGCCGTTCTCCCTGGCCATCTTCTCGGCAGAATCGCCCATCGTCTCGCCGGTTGACCTCTCGGCGATGGCAGGAGGTATCGGGGCGAGATCCTTGGGTCGAACCTTGGCGAAGGTCCTGATCTTCGTCGGCATGTCCTTGGCAGCGTTCGCGTGCATCATCAACTCGACGAACCGATCCGAATATGTGACAGGTGGTCTGGACAACGAGTCGGCACCGCCGGCGATCACGATGTCCGCCTCCCCGAGGGCGATTGCTTGGGCGGCGTTGACCGTGGTTTGCGTCGACGTCGCACATGCCCTGGTCACGGAGTAGGCGTCGGTGGACTCGGGGAACGGGCCGGCGAGCACGATCTCACGAGCGATGTTCGGTGCGCTGACGTCCTGGACCACCGACCCGTAGATCACACGGTCGACCTGTGCGGGATCCAGCCCGCTGCGAGCCAGAAGCTCGGTCACGACGGCAATCGAGAGGTCGAGCGTCGACTCGCGTGCGAGTGCGGTCCCTGATTTGGCGAACGGTGTGCGCAATCCGTCAACGATTGCCACCCGCCGCCGTGTTGAAGAAGCTGCCATTACGAAATCCCAATTCTTGAGCGGACACTCAATATTGTACGCCGATTCGCGTACCCAGGGTTGTGCGACCACGAAAAGGGGGTAGCTGAGCCCACAGAACGCCTGTGCGGCTCAATTGATGTCGGGGTTGTGCCAAACGATGAGGGCAGACCAGCCGTCGGTTGCGTCGTCGGTGAGGTAGTCCTCGAGCGCACCGATGAGTTCGAATCCCTGCTCCATCTGGAACGTGAGCGTTGGGTCGTACACGTCGCCGCGCCGAACGGCATCGATGTACTCGTCGGCGGTCATCTCGGCCTTGTGGTGCTCGAAGCCGTGCATGTGGCCCCCGGCGATGATCCCCCTCTTCCCGAGACGCCGCACCAGGTCCTTGCGGAGGTCGTAGAGGGTTCCACCGATGCCCCGCCTGCGGTAGTCGGGGTCGACCGCGATGTCCGTTCCGTAGTACCACTGGCCATCTGGATCATGGTTGCCGCATTGGTGTTCCCCGGTGATCCCGGCGATGGTGTGCTGGTAGTCGTCGAAGTCGAAATCGAGGAGGATGCCAGCACCCTGCCCCACGACCCGATCGCCGTCGAGACAGACGAAGAAGCCTTCGGGGAACACGCTGGCGTACGCCGCGATGTCGGATTCGGAGAGCAGTTCATCCGGTTCTGCGGTCGGGAACGATCTGAGTTCGAGCTCCGCACACGCGCGGGCGAGCTCTGGACGGAGGTTCTCGTATCGCAGCCGAGGCTGGAGCGGATTCGTCACGGCCATCGGTTCACGTCAGCTTGAAGTGTTCGAACTCATTCTGTGATGGCTGTCCCCAGCACGCCCACAGGTCGGCGGTACCCGGCCGCATGATGACCGCACCCGAACTCTCGTACTCGAATGGTGGCTCCGGGTGACGACAGATCGATGTCTCGTCCGACAGGAGTGCCATAAGCGTCTCGGTCGTATGGGTCTGTGCGGAGCTGAGCGCATTCGTGGCGTCGAGCATCCGGCGAACGGAGTTCTCGTTGAGTGTGTCGGGTCGCTCGGCCTCCACGGCCTTGGTCTCGGGAAACAGACAGTGGTTGGTATGGACCAGCGGTTGATCCGCGAGTTCCTGGACCACGGTCGCGGTCGTCGTCGCCTCGATCGATGCACCGTTGCCCTCAGCGTCGAGGAGCAGGAAGTTGTGACCGCCTGCGAGCTTGGCTTCGGTGATGCATGCCAGCGCATCGCGGTAGTTGTCCTGCTTGAGTGCCTTGCGAACCACGAATGGCCATGTCACTCCCATGGCACCGTCGGTCATCGTGAGGTTGTTGATGCCGATGGCAATCCCCGACTCATTCATACCGATCTGCCCGAGCGTCCCGTGCGTGGTGAACACCAATGCCCGTGGAGCACCTGCAGGTGTGACGTCCGACATGAACACGTGCGGCGTTGCCGATGCGTGCATGTCCCAGGTCTGTGCGAGGAAGCCGGACCCATCCGACGTCGCATCGGGGGTGATGGCTGCCGTGCATGTGTCTTCGAGCGCCTGGCCATGTGCGACAGCCCGTACGGTGTCGATGAAATCCGTGTAGCCACCGACGATGATCGCCTCTGCCGGGCTGATGTGCGCAGCATCGGCCATCGCGACCATCTCGGCGTAGAGGTCGGGATCGTATTCGCGGTGGGCATCGAGCATGCCGTCCGCGATTGCGGTCACATCGTCGGTGGACAGCGACGTGCCGACAAGCGACAGCTGGCGCCGATCGTTCATGTACGCCCGGATCTGGGGGCCGAACGCTTCGCCGTGCGTTCTGCCGATCGATTCCGGCGAACCCTTGGCCACCAGAACCGTCATGTGTCGTGTCACGTGAGACCTCCGAAATAGCGGGTCTTGGATTCCAGGTATTCAAGGACGCCCTCGGTGCCTGACTCTCGCCCGAGTCCTGACTGCTTGACACCGCCGAACGGTGCCTCCGCCGTCACGGGGTACCAGTCGTTGATGCCGACCATGCCGTACTCAAGGGCATCGGATACGGCCATCGCGGTGTTGAGGTCGGACGTCCAGACGAACCCGGTCAGTCCGTACTCCTGCTTGTTCGCCACGGCGATGGCCTCGTCGATGTCGACGAATGAGGTCACGGGAAGCACCGGCCCGAACATTTCCTCGGTCATCGACGGGGTGTCGGCGAGATGGCCACCCAACACCGTCGGCTCGAAGAAGTAGCCCGAACGATCGACACGGTTACCGCCAGTGAGGAGCCGACCGCCGGCGTCGAGGGTGGCCCCGACGATGGATTCGACCCGGTCGCGCTGTGTTGCGTTGATCATCGGTCCGACGTTGCTTGTTGGATCATCGGGGGCGCCCACACGCAGCGATCCCACCCGCTCAGTGACCGCAGCGGTGAAGCGGTCGACGACGGATTCGTGCACGATGAAGCGCTGTGGTGCGATGCACACCTGTCCGCCATTGCGGAACTTGGCCCCGACCGCGCCACCCGCAACGGCGTCGAGGTCGTGGACATCGGGCATCACGATCACCGGAGCGTTGCCCCCGAGTTCGAGCGACAACTGGGTGACGGTCCGCGAGGCTCCATCCATGAGAATCTTCCCGACCCTGCTCGATCCGGTGAACTGGATCTTGCGGAGGCGGGGATCGTCGAGCATCTCCTGTGCCATCGAGTGGGGGTCTCCGTTGATGACGTTGATCACACCGGCTGGTGCTCCTGCATCCATGAGGGCTTTTCCGTATGCAAGGGCTGAACGGGGTGTGTACTCACTCGGTCGGACAACGACGGTACAGCCGGCTGCGAGCGCCGAGGACACGGCACGGTTGACGTTGTACACGGGGAAGTTCCACGCCGCGATGATCCCGACGACTCCGATCGGGCCGTACGTCACCTCGATGCGACGGCCCGGTCGCTTCGAAGGAATGATCCGACCACCGACGCGCTTGGCCTCCTCGGCGGCGAACCGGAGATAGTCGGGGGCAGATACCCACTCGGCGCGTGCTTCCGTGAGCAGCTTGCCTGATTCCTCAGATGTGATCGCGCCGTAGTCATCGGACCGCTCGGTCAGGAGGTCCGCCGCCCGTTGGAGTACTTCAGCACGTCGATAGGGACCCAGTGCCGACCATGCCGGGAAGGCGTTGGCAGCGGCGTCAATCGCGGCAGCAGCGTCGACCCGGTCACCGTACGCGATCGCACCGATCGTCGATTCGTTCGCAGGGTTGACAAGATCCCACGACCCTCCCGAGGCCGCGTCACGCCAGTCGCCGTCGATGAGCATCTTGGTGAATGCCACGCGTCTCCGTTCAGGTCGTGATTCCGCTTGGTGCCCAGCTTACCGATGAGCGTATCACTTGCGAATGCAACATTCGCAAGACATAATGCCGTCGTGTTGGGTTTCTACGATGGATTCAGTGGGTTTGAACGGCAAAAAGATTCGGAAACGCTGTCGGTCTTCCTGCGAGGGTCGGATCGGGTAGGTATGATGCCTGATGGCAGGTTGGGAATCGCGCCTGTGCGCCTCGGCGTGCGACGCCTGAAGCGGAGTGGGTGGACATGACAGTGGCCGTTGAGCTCACGGGGGTCTCGAAGCATTTCGGGGACGACATCGTCGCTGTCGATGATCTCACGCTTGCGATCGGGGACGGGGAGTTCTTCTCGTTGCTCGGGCCATCCGGTTGCGGCAAGACGACCACCCTTCGCATGATCGCCGGATTCGAGTACCCGACGATGGGATCACTCAAGATCCATGGCTCCGAGATGGGGCTGTTGCCACCGAACAAGCGGCCGGTGAACACCGTGTTCCAGTCGTACGCCCTGTTCCCGCACATGTCGATAGCTGAGAACGTCGGGTTCGGCCTCCTCATGCAGAAGGTCGGGAAGTCCGAGATCCAGGAACGGGTGAAGCGGACGCTCGACATGGTCCAGCTCGGGCACAGGGCAGACGCACGTCCTTCTCAGCTCTCGGGTGGACAACGCCAGCGGGTTGCTCTCGCCCGTGCGCTTGTCAACGAGCCGGAGGTATTGCTGCTCGACGAACCGCTCGGAGCGCTCGACCTCAAGCTCAGGCAATCGATGCAGATCGAGTTGAAGGAGCTCCAGAGTCGCGTCGGAATCACCTTCGTGTACGTGACCCACGACCAGCAGGAAGCCCTGACGATGAGTGACCGCGTCGGCGTGATGTCCGAAGGCCGATTGCTCCAGGTGGACAACCCCCAGGACCTCTACGAGAGTCCGCGGTCGCGCTTCGTCGCCGATTTCATCGGTGAGATCAACCTCATCGCCGCCACGGTGATCGACGCCTCCATGGTCAAACTGGGTGGGGGCACCCACGTGCATGCACAGACGGGCAAGCAGGCGGGGGAGTCGGTGACGGTCGCCATTCGCCCCGAGCGTCTCGGACTTCACACCCTCGACGAGCCCGTTCCCGACGACCGCGACGCGATAGAAGGAACCGTTGCACGGCGTATCTACCACGGTGACTTCTTCTTCTACGACATCGACAGTCCTGCGGGTCGGCTCGAGGTGAAGGAAGAGAATCGACCGAGCGTCAAGCAGTTCGTCGCAGGTGATCGCGTCAGAGCTTCATGGAACAAGACGGCGACGACGGTTGTGGAGGACTGAACGGTGCCGACTGATCTGCGCGAGCAACCAATCACCGTTGTCACTCCCGAACTCGAACGCGAGGCGGAGAAGGCAGATGCCAGACGGGGATTCTTCATCGCCGCACCGGCCATGTTCTACCTCATCATCTTCTTTGCGATCCCACTGGTCATCGTCTTCGTCTATTCGTTTGCGACGCGATCATCCACCGGGTTGACGCTTCTCGAGGGGTGGAACCTCGACAGCTACCGACGGCTCTGGGATCCCCTCGTCGGTGAGATTGCGTTCCGGTCGCTCGTCCTTGCGGTCTCCACCACGCTCATCTGCCTCCTCGCTTCGTATCCGCTTGCGTATTACATGGCGACCCGCTCCTCGAAGATGCGGTATGTGCTGCTGATCCTCGTCATGATCCCGTTCTGGTCCAACTTCCTCGTTCGCACGTACGCCTGGCGAGTGATCCTCGGGAGCGACGGCCCCCTGTCGCAACTGTCCCAGGCGATGGGTGGCGAACCGATCCGGGTGCTGTTCACGAACACGGCCGTACTGATCGGCCTTGTCTATGGGTTCCTACCGTTCATGGTGTTGCCGTTGTATGCAGCGCTTGAGCGGATGGATTGGAGTCTGGTCGAGGCCGGGCGTGACCTCTACGCGACGGGGTGGGCAGCCTTCAGGCGCATCACGTTGCCTCTCTCGATGCCCGGTGTCGTCGCCGGTTCGATTCTCGTGTTCATCCCCACACTTGGAGCGTATGTCACGCCGGCAATCCTTGGCGGTGCCAAGACGACGCTGCTCGGGGACTACATAGTCAGTCAGTTCTTGGCTGCACGGAACCAACCCTTCGGTTCCGCGCTGTCGTTTGCGGTCCTAGCGGTGATGCTCGGCGCAACCATCATCTACTTCCGAACCGGGGCGAAGAGTCTATGAGTGTCGGAGTCCGCCCCAAGAGCCCGACGGAGCGGTTGCTTGCAGCGAACGCCTTGCTCGTCTTCGTCTTCCTCTACGCCCCGATCATCGTTCTTGCAGTGTTCTCATTCAATGAGAACGACAACGTCGGCATCTGGACCAACTTCTCGTTCCGCTGGTATTCGGAGATGTTCGACAACCCGGCGGTCATGAACGCGCTGAAGAACTCGCTGATCATCGCTGTCGTGTCGACGGCTGTCTCTACGGTTCTCGGCACGGCTACTGCTGTAGCGCTCGAGAAGTTCCGGTTCAGGGGTCAGAAACTGTTCGACGGGCTCGTGTACATGCCGGTGATCATCCCGGATGTGACCATGGCTGTGATGATGTTGCTCTTTTTCGCCGCGGCGTTCCGCCTGGTGCCGGGTTTCGGTGGCCTCGACTTCGGTCTCGGAACGATCTCACTGAGTCACATCGCATTCAGCATCTCGTTCGTCGCCATCGTGGTGCGGGCACGACTCGGGCAACTGGACCCGGCGCTTGAAGAGGCCGCAGCCGACCTCTACGCGTCCCGGTCGATGGCATTCCGCAAGGTCACCCTGCCCCTGATCGCTCCAGCGGTTGCCGGTGGTGCCCTCTTGGCTCTGACGTTGTCACTCGATGACGTTGTCGTTACGAGCTTTGTCGCTGGGCCCGGGGCCACGACCCTGCCCGTGTATGTATTCGGTTTGGTCCGTAGGGGTGTGACCCCGCTGATCAACGCCGTATCGGTCGTCATGCTGACGGCCTCAATGGTCCTCGTCGCCTTCTCCCTGGTGTTCCAGCGGGACGGTGGTGGGAGACCCTCGTCGGATGTGGCGTGATGCACTCCGACGTTGCAACCAAGCAAAGGAAGAAGACATGATCAAGAAAGCACTGGTGCTCCTGGCCGTGCTCGCCGTACTCGGTGCGGCGTGTAGCAGCGATGGAGACGGCGATTCCGTCTCGGCCGCCGACTGTGAGGTGGGCGAGGTCGACGGTGATCTCAACCTGTACAACTGGTCCGAATACATGGACCCTGACCTGCTGGCGGCCTTCGAGGCCGAGTACGGCGTCTCCGTGGTCGAGTCGTTCTACGAGTCGAATGAGGCGATGCTGTCCCAGATCCAAAGCGGCGTGTCGTACGACGTCATCGTGCCGTCGGACTACATGGTCAACATCATGATCCAGGAAGGTCTCCTCGTTGAACTCAACAAGGACGCCATCCCGAACTTCGCCAACATGGATCCGGACTTCACGAGCCAGCCGTATGACGATGGTGCGAAGTATTCGGCGGCGTATCAGTACGGCACCACGGGTCTCGGGGTGAATATCTCGCTCGTCGGTGAGGACTTCCCTCACAGCTGGGCGCTGTTGTTCGACCCTGCCCTGACATCGACATTCCCCGGTGGGGTCTCGGTTCTCAACGATCCACGCGAAACGATGGGTGCCGCACTCGAGTACCTCGGGTATTCGCTGAACGACACGAACATCGATCACCTCAATGAGGCGACCGATCTCATCGCTGCCGCCAAGGGTGGCATCGCGACGTTCGATTCGGATCAGTACGACGAGGCGCTGGTGTCCGGTGAAGTGGCCGTCGCGCACGGCTACTCGGGCAACATGATCGTCGGTATCGCCGACGCGGACAATCCTGACGACTTCGTCTACATCCTTCCTGAGGAAGGAGCCACACTGTGGATCGACAACATGGCGATCCCGACGAACGCGAAGGCCGTTTGCACGGCACACACCTTCATCGACTTCATCCTCGATGCGGAGAATGGCGCAGCTCTGACGAACTGGAACTACTACGGAAGTCCCAACCTGGCGTCTGTCCCGTTCCTCGATCAGGAGGTCGTCGACTTCTATGCAGGAACGGATTCGGCCAAGGTCGAGGTCATCGAAGATCAGGGTGACTACGAAATCAACTACACGGACGCTCTGGCACGGGCCAAGAGCTGACAATTGGCAGACAGGGGTGGGTGGCCGAGGCCGCCCACCCCTGTTCGCCCACGATTGGGGTGATTGATGCCTGAGCGGAACTTCATAGACGGGGACTGGCGTGACCCCGTCGAAGGCGCATACGACGACGTGGTCAACCCTGCCACCGGCGCGGTGCGGTGGCAGGCACCGGCGAGTAGCGCTGCCGATGTGGATGCCGCTGTGGCTGCGGCCAAGGCTGCGTTCGGCCCGTGGGCGGCGATGACGCCGCGCGCCAGATCCGAGGTACTCCATCAGGTGGCGCAACGGATCGAGGACAACATCGACGAACTCTCACAAATCGAATGTGAGAACGTGGGGAAACCGGTGTCGATCGTCGAGTTCGAGATGGACCTCACCATGGACAACTGGCGGTTCTTTGCCTCGGCGGGTCGTTTTCTCGAAGGCAAGGCTGCAGGTGAGTACCTCGATGGTTACACGTCGTTCACGAGGCGTGACCCCATCGGAGTCATCGGGTCCATCGCTCCATGGAACTACCCCCTCAACATGGCGACATGGAAGCTTGGTCCAGCGCTTGCGGCAGGGAACACCGTGGTCATCAAACCGAGCGAACTCACACCGATGAGCCTCCTGAAGCTGGCCGAGATCACGGCCGACGTGCTCCCGCCCGGGGTGCTCAACGTCATCTGCGGTGACGGTCCGGGTGCCGGCGTCCCGTTGGTGACGCATCCCGATGTCGCGATGGTGTCCCTGACCGGAAGCGTCGGAGCGGGTGTCTCGGTCGCGAAGAATGCCGCTGACTCACTCAAGCGCGTCCACCTCGAACTCGGGGGCAAGGCACCGGTCGTGGTCTTCGATGACGCGGACATCGAGTCGTTGGTTGCCTGCCTCGGCGAGAACAGCTTCTACAACAGCGGGCAGGACTGCACCGCTCCATGCCGAGTGGTTGCAGGCGCCGGCGTGTTCGACGACGTCGTCGGTGGGCTGACCGAGGCCGCGAGTCGGCTGTCTGTGGGCGACCCGATGGACGAGTCCACCGAGATGGGTCCGGTGGTCTCACAACGGCAACTCGATCGTGTGTCGGGCTTCGTGGAACGTGCGGTTGACAGCGGTGCTGAGGTGACCGCCGGGGGATCGCGCCTCGATTCTGACGGCTACTTCTACGCCCCATCGATCGTTGTTGGCGCAGCCCAGGATTCTGAGATCATCCAGAGCGAGGTGTTCGGTCCTGTTGTCACCGTCCAGAAGGCGACCGATGCCGATCTGATCGCGTGGGCGAACGACGTCGAGTATGGGCTGGCAGCCAGTGTCTGGACCCAGGACGTCGGGCGGGCGATGCAGGCAGCCGCCGAGCTCGAGTTCGGCACGGTCTGGGTCAACGACCACATACCGATTGTCAGTGAGATGCCCCACGGGGGATTCAAGAAGTCCGGCTACGGCAAGGACATGTCGATGTACGCCGTCGAGCACTACACGGAAGTCAAGCACGTCATGGTCAAGCACTGAACGTGGATACCCGGGGCCAACGGGCGCTCGAACATGCCAAGCCGGCGATCTTCTGGACCGACCGTGCGGATGCTCCCGAGCCCGGTCCCACCCTGGACAGCAACGTGGAAGCTGATCTCGCGATCGTCGGTGGCGGCTTCACCGGTCTGTGGACAGCGGTACTGGCAGCCGAACGCGATCCGGGACGATCGATCATCGTCCTCGAAGCCGAGGTGGCGGGGTTCGGTGCGAGCTCGCGCAACGGTGGTTTTCTTGCCGCATCGTTGACCCACGGGCTCGGCAACGGCATGTCGCACTGGCCTGATGAGATTTCGGCTCTCATCAGGATGGGTGACGACAACTTCGACGACATCGTGTCGTTCATCGAAACGCACGATCTCGACGTCGGGCTGGAAAGGACAGGGTCCATTGCGGTTGCGACTGCACCGTGGCATCTTGATGATCTTGCCCGATACAAGGAGACGGCCGACGAGTTCGGTATCACCTGCGAGATCCTCGATCAGAACGCGGTGCGCAGCGAGGTGGACTCCCCGACGTATCTCGGTGGCCTCACGGAGCCTTATGGGACTGCGATATTGGACCCCGCCCGACTCGTCTGGGCACTGCGGACGTTTGCCCAGTCCCGGGGAGTCAGATTCTTCGACCACAGTCCCGTGCGGACAATCAAGCGTTCCGACACAGGTCTGGTTCTCCAGGCCCCGTCGGGGAACGTCGTAGCCGAAAAAGTAGTCGTCGCCACGAACGCGTTCGCCGAACCGGTCAAGGCGATGAAACGGTACATGGTGCCGGTCTACGACTACGTGTTGATGACCGAGCCGTTGTCGGACGTGCAGATGGCCGCGATCGGTTGGTCGGGCCGGCAGGCTCTCGACGACTCGAACAACCAGTTCCACTATTACCGCTTGACGGTCGACAACCGGATCCTGTGGGGTGGGTACGACGCGGTCTACCGGTACGGATCCAGGGTCGACCCCGCGTACGATCAGGCCGGCACAACCCACGCAACGCTGGCACGGCAGTTCTTCGAGACGTTCCCTCAGCTCGAGGGGTTGGCATTCTCGCACCGCTGGGCGGGCCCCATCGCTACGACGTCGCGTTTCACGGCGACCTGGGGGACCGCTGAGCGAGGTGATCTTGCGTGGGTGGGCGGATATACCGGCCTCGGCGTCGGTGCCACACGGTTCGGAGCCGCCGTTGCCCTCGACCTCGTCGACGGACTCGAGACCGAGCGATCGACGCTGTCGATGGTCACGAAGAAGCCGATGCCGTTCCCACCTGAGCCGTTGCGTTCGATCGGGATCCAGATGACCCGCAGGGCGATCGCCAAATCCGACGACCGTGACGGGAGGCGTGGACTCTGGCTGTCCATCCTCGATCGGTTCGGTATCGGCTTCGATTCCTAGAGGTTCAGTTCGGCGGGAGACTCAGCGAGTTCCCCAGTTGTAGGTCTGCTTTTCGAGGCGCATGTAGGTGAACAGCTCGCTCGATCGCACACCGTCCACGGTACGGATGCGATTCATGAGGTTCATCAGATCGTCGATGTCCTCAGCCACCACCTCGATCAAGATGTCGAAACGGCCCGAAACAATCACGACGTAGTCGACCTCCTCGATCTCAGCGATCCGGGTCGCCGTCTTCTGGAGGTCGCCATCGACGCTGATGCCTGCCATTGCTTGAACCGTGAACCCGAGTGTCGTCGGGTCGGTAACAGCAACGATCTGCATCACCCCCTCGTCGATCAGATGCAGCACCCGCTGGCGTACGGCTGCCGGCGACAGGCCGACGAGCGGTCCCAGGCTCGAGAACGGCATCCGACCGTCTCCCTGGAGGTGGTCGATGATCGCCTTGTCGGTGTCGTCCAGCCTCATTCGTTCATTGCCGCCCAGGCATGATCCAGAGCCTCGCGCGAGATCCGGGTGATCTCGGCGAACTCCTCGGGGCCGGCGATCAGCGGCGGTGAGTACTGAAGGATCGGTGCTCCACGACCGTCAGCGCGAGCGATCAGTCCGAGCTCCAAGAGCTTCGGTTTGAGGATGCCCACAAGCTTGGTGGCTTCTTCGGCTGAGAACGGAACCATGTTCTCGGGATCCTTCATCAGCTCGATGGCATAGAAATACCCCGCTCCCCGCACTTCAGCAGTGATCGGATGGTCGAGGAGCGATTCGAGCGATGCGCGGAACGCGGCCTCGTTCGCTGCGGCATGATCGATGATGCCTTCGGCCTCGAGTGCCTCGATGTTGGCCAAGGCCACAGCACACGACACCGGATGCCCGCCGAACGTGATGCCGTGCCAGAAGATGTCGTCGCTGTCGCGGATGGCGTCAGCGATGTGTGGGCGGGTGATGACCCCACCGAGTGGTGCGTATCCCGAGGTCACGCCCTTGGCGAACGTGATCATGTCGGGGACGTAGTCGAACTTCTGGCCGCCGAACCAGGTGCCAAGTCGGCCGAATGCACAGATCACCTCGTCGGACACGAGCAGGACGCCGTACTTGTCGCAGATCTCCCTGACCCGCTGCCAATAGCCCTCCATGGGCGTGAAGCAGCCGCCCGAGTTCTGGACGGGTTCGAGGAACACGGCGGCAACGGTCTCGGGACCCTGATCGAGGATTGCCGCTTCGATCTCGTCCGCTGCGTGGAGGGTGCACGGTCCCACACAGGTGTCGCAGTGGAGTTGATTCGTGGTTGACACATGCGTGACGAGCTGGTTGAGCATCGGCTCGAACGGGGCTCTGATCGGCGGAATACTTGTGATCGAGAGGGCGCCGAGCGTGGTGCCGTGGTAGGCGGTCTTGCGTCCGATGACCTTCATGCGGTCGGGTTCGCCTTTGGCGAGGAAGTACTGACGCGCAAGTTTCCATGCGGACTCGACCGCCTCGGAGCCACCTGATGTGAAGAACACCCGGTCCATGTCTCCGGGGGAGAGGTCAGCGAGTTTCGCTGCCAGCATCGCAGCGGGCGGATGCGCCATGCCCCACACGGGGAAGTAGGCCATCGTTTCGGCTTGTTTGCTTGCGGCGTTTGCGAGGTCGGATCGCCCGTGACCGATCTCGGTGACGAACAGCCCTGCCAACGCATCGAGATATCGCTTTCCTTCGGTGTCCCACAGATAACAGCCATCACCCCGTTCGATGATGACCGGTCCCTCGGTCGGCACGGCTGCGAAATGGAGCCACAGATGGTCCATGGCGGCTTTGCGGATGTCGATCATGTTGATCCTCCAACGGGATGTCGAGATACAACGAATATAGTCGCTACTGGGGCCGGATGTAACATGAATCGCTTGCTAGATGCACGCTGTGCTTTTGTATCGCTTGTGAATCGGTGGCCGTTCCACCATACTGATTCGGGATGATCGTTCAGAAATCCTCGTTCACGGCCCCTCCCACCACGCGAGCATGTGGCAATGTCGGAGCTTGAGTACCGTCACGCATCCGGTGCGTATGCCGAGGCACTCGTGGACCTCGAGTTGCGGTGCTTCCCGAACATCGATCCGGACGATCTCCTGAGCGTCGAGGGGGTCTTGCTCCAGGAACAGTTGTTTCCCGAGGGTGCGTTCATGGTGCTCGATGGCGACCGTGTCGTGGGCATGGCCTCGGGAGTATTCGTCGACTTCGACATCGAGCAGCCACAGCATGCGATGGATGACGTTGTCGGTCCCCACGGTATGGAGTACCACGATCCGGACGGCGATTGGTACTACGGCATCGACATCGCGGTGGACCCGGAGTATCGCGGAAGGGGGATCGGTAGGCGACTCTATGAGATGCGCAAGCAGTTGGTGATCGACCACGGCAAACGTGGGATCATCGCAGGGGGAGTGATCCCCGGATACGCTGACTACAAGGACGAGATGACCGCCGCCGAGTATGTCGAGGCAGTCTCATCGGGCGATCTCGTGGATCCGACGTTGACGCTCCAGCTCCGAAACGGCTTCGAGGCGAGGGGCGTGATCGCGGACTACCTGCGAGACGAGTCGACGGACAATTGGGCGTCGTTCATCGTGTGGTTCAATCCGATGTACGGATCAGGCACTCCTCAAGAAGGGCAGGCGATGTGACGGACGACATCTACCGATTCGGCTCGTTTCCCACGTTCGCTGGGGTGCCGTCGGTCGGCCTTGATGACCTCGCCGACGTTGCGCCCGATGTCGTGATACTCGGAGCCCCCATCGACTGGGGAACCACGTATCGTGCCGGGGCACGGTTCGGCCCCAAGGCGATCCGCGAGGCCGATTATCTCGACGCAGACATGCACAGGCCGCACCTGCCGACCGGCATCGATCCGTTCTCATTGATGAAGGTGGTCGACGCGGGTGATGTGTCCGGTCCCCCCGGCTATCTGGAGCAGGGTCTTGACAAACTTGCCTCCGCCGTCGAACGCGTCGCGCGCGCCGGTGCCGTTCCGATCATCCTGGGAGGGGACCACTCGATCACATACGGGAACGGGACCGGTTTGGCCCGTGTACACGGCGACGGTACGTTCTCGATCGTGCATTTCGATGCCCACGCCGACACCGGGATGACAAACGCCGGCGCGCTCCACGGACACGGCACCCCGATGCGTCGGCTCATCGAGTCAGGAGCGGTACCCGGTGACAGGTTCGTCCAGATCGGGCTGCGAGGATATTGGCCGGGCCCCGAAACAGTGGCATGGATGGGTGAGCAGCACATGCGGACTTTCCTGATGTCCGAAATCGTCGAACGCGGTTTGCGACCGGTTGTGGATGATGCCGTGGAGGCTGCGGGTGGGCACGACAACCTCGGGATCTTCATCTCGGTCGATGTCGACGTGGTTGACCCGGGTATGGCCCCCGGTACAGGGACACCCGAACCCGGGGGGATCACATCCCGCGAACTGCTCGACACGGTCCGTCGGCTCGCCAGAGATCTGCCGGTCGTCGGCGCAGACATCGTCGAGGTGTCACCTCCGTACGACGGCCCGGGTCAAGTGACCGCCTTCCTTGCGAATCGCGTCGTCCTTGAGATCCTCAACGGGATGGCCGAGCGAATTGCGGCCACGTCGTGAACATTGCATCGGCGAGGAAGGCTCCGTTCTGGTGGGAGGCGGTGCATGCCACTGCGACGCGGCCGAGCATTTCGGGGGATGTGGACGTTGACGTCGCGATCATCGGTGCGGGGTTCACCGGCTTGTGGTGCGCATATCACCTCACACGACTTGACCCATCGCTCAGGATTGCGGTGGTGGAGTCCCAACATGTCGGCTTCGGTGCCAGCGGACGAAACGGTGGCTGGTGTCATGCCGAGTACCCGCTGGGTCACGGTCAGTTGGCCAAGGACCATGGCAAGGACGCCGCACTGCGACACATGCGAGCACTGTTCGAGAGTGTCGATGATGTCGGGTCCATCACCTCGACCGAGGGCATCGACTGCGACTATGCCAAAGGTGGGGTCGTCACGGTTGCGAGGAAGCCGTTCCAGGACGCCTTTGCGAGGGAGGAGGTCGCGCACGCAAAGAGTCTCGGTCTTGGTGATACCGATATCCGCTACCTCGATGGTGAACACGCGCGAGCGATGCTCAACGCGACAGACGTGATCAGTGGCGTGTGGCATCCTCACGGCGCCGCCATCCAGCCCGCCAAGCTGGTGCACGGCCTTGCCCGGGTCGTTGAGCGGCGGGGTGTGGCGATCTATGAGCAGTCACAGGTCACGGCGCTCGTGGGCGGTGGGCTCGAAACCGCCGGGGGTCGCGTCACGGCCGACATGACGGTGCTTGCCACCGAGGGTTTCGGTTCCACCATTCCGGATCGTGACCGGATCCTCGTTCCTCTGTACTCGCTGATGATTGCGACAGAACCGCTCGCAGCCGACATGTGGGACGAGATCGGGCTCGCGGACCGACAAACGTTCGGTGACTACCGCAATCTGATCATTTACGGCCAACGTACGGCCGACGGCCGCCTCGCATTCGGTGGGCGTGGAGCGCCGTACCACTTCGGGTCGAGGATCGACCCGAGCTTCGACACCGACGACGGTGTCCACTCCGAACTCGTCCGAGTGCTCACCGAACTGTTCCCACAGTTGGCGGGTACCGAGATCACACACCGATGGGGTGGGGCGCTCGGTGTGTCGAGGGATTGGCGTCCGTCGGTGACCATCGACCGGGCGTCGGGGTTCGCGGTGGCGGGTGGATACGTCGGGGATGGGGTTGCGACCGCGCAGTTGGCGGGAAGGACCCTGGCTGAACTCATCGTCGACATCGATTCGGACCGGACAGACCTTCCATGGATCAACCACGCGTGGCCGCGGTGGGAACCAGAGCCACTGCGATGGTTCGGCATCAACATGGGACTCAATCTCGCCAAGGCTGCCGATCGTCGGGAGGAACGGACCGGGAAACCATCGAGATTGGCGGATCTGGGCAATTGGCTGCGCGGAAAACGGGCCTGACGACTTTGGCCG
Source organism: uncultured Acidimicrobiia bacterium (assembly GCA_965368815.1). Classification (GTDB taxonomy): domain Bacteria; phylum Actinomycetota; class Acidimicrobiia; order Spongiisociales; family UBA5794; genus UBA5794. The sequence continues at coordinate 541 of CBDUOH010000007.1, read as the reverse complement.
ACGTCCCGGCTGCCCAACGAGGGAGGAGAGCGATGGAGCGACCTTGGATGCGACTGGCCGGCCCGGTGCTCGATGCAGCGGACCCCGTTGCGTTGGCCCTGTTCTACGAGCAACTGCTCGGCTGGGAGCTTGCGAGATCGGAAGGTCCGCGACCGGGTAACCCGCCTGAGGACGGATGGGCGCTCGTGCGGTCACCCGACGGGGCGAGCAAGCTCGAGTTCCAATGGGAGCCGAATTATGTCCGGCCGACCTGGCCCCCAAAGAGCGGCGAACAGCTGATGATGATGCACCTCGACGTTGGCGTGGAGGATGTCGAAGCCGGAGTCGCCTGGGCCATCGAGTGCGGCGCCGTCTTGGCGGATCACCAGCCTCAGCCCGAAGTACGGGTCATGCTTGATCCCGAGGGGCATCCGTTCTGTCTGTTCCCCGACAACCCGTCCTGACGTCGCAGCGATGCTCTGCCCGGTCTCGATCAGATCGAGGCCACCCGATGTCGTTCGACCCAACCGTCGTCGATCACGACCCCGAGACCAGGGCCCGA
>CBDUOH010000006.1:0-45583 GCA_965368815.1 uncultured Acidimicrobiia bacterium | reverse complement strand
GCGGAGACGGATCGCCACACGGGTCACGCGAACGGACTGACCCTTCGGCACGGTTCTCGCATATCTCGGTGTCACAGGCAAGGATGGCTGTCAGGTGCCCGACAGGTCAGGAGTGAACCATGGATCTTCAGCGTCTCAGCGTCAATATCGCGAGAAACCTGTGGAAACGCCACCCAGGAGTACGTCACGACAGCGACCTCACGCCCGGAGAGCGGGCCGCAGACCGACTTCGCAACGGCATGGGGTCATGGGCATTCGTGCTCGTGGCGCTGCTCTTCCTCATGGTCTGGATGCTCTGGAACCGCAACACGGGTTTCGACCCGTATCCCTTCATCCTGCTGAACCTCGTTCTGTCCTGCGTCGCAGCACTCCAGGGAGCCATTCTCCTCATCGCCGCCCGCAGACAGGATCAGATCGCCGCCGAGCTCGCGATGCATGACTACACGACGAATCAAGAGGCAGCCGCAGGGATCCGGGAGCTTCAGCGGATGCTCACCGACATGGAGCACCGCCTCGCCCAGATCTCCGGCCCGGACGAGCAAGTCTGAACCTTCGGGAACACCCTCTCAGTTTTCGTTGGGTAGGCTGACGGCCATGGAGTTGGACCATCTGTATCGAGAAACGGTGCACTGGGAGGACAGTGTCGCTTTCTGGAGCGTCCTCGGTTTCGACTTCGTCGAACAGTGGGGGAGTAAACCCCATCGCGCCGGTCGACTGGTCAACGGTGGTGCATCGGTCGTTCTGGCCGAGGTCGATGACAAAGACACTCCGAGCTCATCCACGTTTCTTTCCACGCCATCGATCGAAACGCTCGCGATAGCGACGCACACTCCCGTGGTTGATACCCACTGGGGGACACGTATGGTGACGCTCACCGATCCCGACGGGAGAACGTACAACTTCGAACCAAGGAGTGAAACACCGTGAAACTGACATCAGCGATGCTGGCTGATTCAGCACAGGTCCAGGCCGGAAAACTCTTCGTGCTCGGTGGCGGATTCGACACCATCTCCGTACGATCCCTGCCCGCAACCCATCGCAGCCTGTCCCTGGCGATGGTTGCCGAGGTCGAACCCGACGAACGCCAGAGAGATCTCGAACTGTCGATCTCGCTCGTCGACGAAGATGGTGCCGAACTCGGCGTCAAGGCGAGTGGCCGCCTCAGGGTGGGTACACCGCCGAATCTCCCACCCGGCGCATCGAGCGTTGTGCCGATCGTGAGCCCATTCCACAACATCTCGTTTCCTGCCGCAAAGGGTTACGCCTTCGTGGTGACCCTCAATGGTGAGGAACTGGCAAGGATCCGGTTCCGCGTGGTGCAGGTCGCTTGATCAAGGACCTCTTCAACGTTCCGAACTCCATCTCACTGGCGCGCCTCGCGCTGATCCCGCTGTTCGTGTGGCTGGTGGTCGATGCGAACTACGGATGGGCCGGCCTTCTGCTCGGCGTGATCGGGGCAACCGATTGGGTCGACGGCTACCTCGCCCGGCGCCTTGACCAGGTCACCGAGATCGGGAAGTTCCTCGACCCTGTTGCCGACAGGATCGCTGTGTTCGTCGCCGTTGTTGCCGGGCTCGCAACGGGCGTCCTCCCCGGTTGGTTCGGGTGGCTGCTCGTGTCACGCGAGGTGCTGATCGTCCTGGGAGCTGCGATCGGATGGCTCAACGGCGTCACAAAGCTCGACGTCAGATACATCGGCAAGGTGGCGACCTTTGCGGTGTACACCGCAGTGGCCTGCTTCTATGGAGGCAACGGGTTTGACGCCACGTGGCTGACGGGAACCGCGTACGCACTCGGCGTGCCGGGGTTGGCTTTGTACTACGTTGTTGCGGTGCTCTATGTGGGGGACATGCGCGCGGCGATCGTATCGAGATCCACTGATTGAACTACTGTGTTGGTGCACACATCCACCGACCGGGAGCGACCGTGAACCACCCCGAAGATCTCAAGTACGCACCGAACCACGAATGGGTACGCACCGACGGCAACACGATCCGGATGGGTATCTCGGATTTCGCGCAGGATGCGCTCGGTGATGTCGTATATGTGGAGCTTCCGGAGGTGGGTTCCACGGTCACCGCCGGTCAGGCATTCGCCGAAGTCGAGTCGACGAAGTCGGTCTCGGACGTCTATGCCCCGGTTGCGGGGACCGTGACAGCCGTCAACCGTGCCCTCGATGACGCACCGGAGCTGGTCAACAGCGATCCATACGGCGAAGGGTGGTTCGCCGAAATCGACATGAGCAATCCTGCGGATCTGGATTCGCTCATGGACAAGGCGGCATACGAGGGTCACATCTCGTAGCTTCCGACGAGACGGTTGGTTGCAACGTTCGACCACAACTTGAGGGTTTGCGGGTAGCATGCACTCATGGCAGACGACGACACAGCGCGCGACGCGCCCAATGACGTTCCCAACGAGCGCGCCATCGATCAGGATCCCACCATGTCGTGGGATCCGCCCGATGCCGGTGAAGCGTCCGAAGGAACCGGCAGCAAGGTCGAAGGCGCATTCGCATGGGCTCTCACCGTGGAGAAGGGACCGCAGGCCGGGCTGACGTATGTGCTCGGACCCGGCAACACGGTCGCAGGGCGAGGTGGTGATTGCGCCATCTTTCTGGCGGACGTCACCGTGTCACGCGAGCATGTGCGGTTCTCGGTCGACGCCAGCGGTCTGTCCGTGACGGATCTTGCCTCGACCAACGGCACGTATGTCAACGGCGAACGCTACGAGGCCGGAAAGCTCTCCGAAGGCGACGAACTCATGATCGGGAAGTTCCATCTGAAGGTATCTCGGGGTCATGGCTGAGCTTCGCGCCGTCGGCAGCCCGAAACAGCGCACCCACACGATCGGCGAGGTCATCAACCTCCTCAGGGACGACTTCCCTGATGTCTCCGTTTCGAAACTGCGTTTCCTCGAATCCAAGGGACTCGTGAAACCTGAACGGTCGTCATCGGGGTATCGGATCTTCACCGAGGACGACGTCCGGCGCATCCGTTTCGTCCTGAGCGAACAACGTGACCACTACCTACCGCTCAAGGTGATCAAATCGAAGCTGACCGCATGGGAGCATGGTGAGGAATCCCCCGTGGCTCCGGACAAGGGTGCGCCCCCGGAGGCGTACTTCGCCTCATCTGGTGTGTCGTTGTCCGAAGCGGAAATCAAGCGGTCATCGGGCTTGAGCGAGGATCAGCTCGCAGCGATCATCAAGGAAGGGATCGTCGAACCCGTTCGGCTCCCGGACGGGACCCTGACATTCACCGACGCCGACCTCACCATCGCCAGAGCTGCCCACCGACTGCTGACGCGAGGGCTCGAAACCCGGCACATGCGAGGCATCCGGCTGGCTGCCGATCGGCAAACCGATCTGTTGGGCCAGCTAGTGGCTCCGATGCTCCGCCACAGGAATCCGGACAACCAGAGGCGATCCGAGGAGATCCTTGCGGATACGTCGCAGGCGTCTGCGATCATCCAAGAAACGCTTGTCCGCAGTAGGCTTCGCAAACTACTTGAACACTGATGTTTGCATCGTCACTTGTCTCGGTCGCGCTCGCCGCGTCAATGCTTGGTCTGCCAGCAGCCCCCGTGCCGGTGGCCGCTGGCGCCGCGCCGGCACCCCCAAAACTGACCGCCGAGCGCTGGATCGTGTACGACGCCGAAGCCGATGTGGTCCTTGCGTCGTGGAACGCGAACGACCAGGCTCCCATGGCCTCGGTCACCAAGGTCATGACGGCCATCGTCGTCATCGAGAACGCCGACCTCAGTGACACGGTCCGCATCCCATCGTTCGTGACCGGCCTTCGGGGATCGGTCGCCGGTGTGGTCGCTGGCCAGACGTGGACGGTCGGAGACCTTCTCATGGCGATGATGGTCCGCTCCGGCAACGACGCGGCCTACGCCCTCGGATGGTATGTCGGCGGCGAATCGACATCCGCTTTCGTGGACATGATGAATGCCAAGGCTCGCGAGTTCGGGATGACGTCCACGCATTTCGCCAATCCTGCGGGCCTCGATGCCGAAGACCACTACTCGACCGCGACCGATCTCCTCACGTTGATCAAAGAGGCTCAGCGATACCCCGATGTCGTGCGGGTCGGGCGTACACGTCTCGTGACGCTGGCCGAACAGGACGGCCGGGACGGATACACATGGACGAACTCGAACAAGCTCCTCGGTACCTATCCGGGAGTGGTCGGGCTCAAGACAGGAGACACACCGTGGGCCGACAAGGTGCTCCTCGCCGTGACGGAACAGCACGGACGCCCGATCTACAGCGTTGTGATGCACTCGGACGACCACTTCGACGACACGCGGGAGCTCGTCGACTGGGCGTACCGCACCTATTCGATCGCCGACCGCTGGCTTCGACCTCTGTATTCGGAGGAAGGCGGGGGAGGGACGTCGACGTCACCGGTGGAGATCTCCGAAACCGAGGAGCGGCGACTCCGCGCCCTTCCTGCCCTCGCCGACGGCAAGTGGAGCACATCGAGTGCCGTGGACCTTCCCAAGGCTGAATTGATCGCGCGGTGGATCAAAGAGGCGATGCCTTCGGTGGCGGGCGGCGGATGACTTCCGATTTCGTAGAGGTCATACCCGAGGACACACTGCAACGGCGGATCGACGAACTGGCCGGCGAGATAGCCGACGATCATCCCGATGGCGACCTCGTCGTGATCGGAATCCTCAAAGGCTCGCTGTTCTTCATGAAGGATCTGCTCGATCGGCTTCCCCTCGACTGCACGCCCGAGTTCCTGGCCCTCACCAGGTTCGGTGAGGAGGGAACCGTATCGGTGACCCTCGATCTGGGCGAGCCGATCGCGGATCGCGATGTGTTGCTGGTGCTCGAGATCGTGGACACGGGGCTGACCCTGGGAACCATCCATCGGATGCTCGGGACAAGAGGCGCTCGATCGATCAAGACGGTTGCCCTCCTCGACAAGGCTCCTCGCCGGATCGTCGACGTGCCCATCGAATACCGCGGGTTCGAGGTGGGTGACGAATACCTCCTCGGGTATGGGCTGGACTGGCAGGGCCTGTTCCGCAACATCCGGTCGGTGTGGGCAGTGATGGATCTTCCCCGTCTGGCGGCCGAGCCGGACCTGTTCCTCGACGCGGCCTATGCCTCTGGCGTGCCACCCGCCGACGAGTGATATCGTTGCAGTGTGAGCGACCGGGTACCCCTTGACCTGATCGGCGTTCGGATCGAGCTGCCGACGAACACCCCCATTCTGCTGCTACGCGAGCGGGGTGGCGACCGGTATCTCCCGATCTGGATCGGCACACCGGAAGCCACGGCCATTGCATTGGCCACCGAGGGAGTCACAACAGAACGACCCCTGACCCACGATCTGGCTGCCTCCCTGATCGAAGAACTCGGTGCGAAGGTCACCGAAGTGGTGGTCACCGAGCTACGGGGCGGCACCTTCTACGCCGATCTCACGATCGTGAACGGCGACGACGTGCACACCATCTCATCTCGGCCATCCGATGCCGTTGCGATCGCGGTGCGAACCCACGCCCCGCTGTTTGCCGAACGGGACGTTCTGAACGAGGCCGGGGTCGAGATCCACGACGAGGCCGACGAGGACGAGATCCAACGATTCCGTGAGTTCCTCGACGACATCGACCCAGAGGATTTCGACCCGGCATCCCAGTCCTGAACCATGCGCATCCCGTCGAACCTCAGAAACGGCATCATCGCCCTGTTCGTCGTGTTGGTGGTTGGTGCGGTGGGGTTCATGGTCTTCGGGGGGCTCGTGCTCGACGACGCCCTCTACGCAACGTTCACGACCATCACTACCGTCGGATTCGATGAGATCGGTGGCCCATACACCGGGATGACCCGCGTGTGGGTCGTGCTGGTGGTCATCGGCGGCCTCGGAGCCGTTCTGTACACCGCCACAGCGGTCATCGAGTACGGCATCGAGACAGTCCTGGGTTCCGACCATCGTCGAAGGAGAAGGATGGCGAAAGAAATACTTGGTGCAAACGAGCATGTCATCGTCTGCGGATTCGGGCGGGTCGGATCGACGGCCTGGAACGCGCTCACGCGGGACGCCATCCCCTCAATCGTCATCGAGCGAGACCCCGATGTGGTGGAAGAGGCGCTTGGGCTCGGTGCTGTGGTCGTCGAGGGCGATGCCACCCGCGATGATGTCCTGCGTGAGGCCGGGGTTGAACGGGCACGTGCCTTGATTGCCGCGGTTGCCTCGGCAAGCGACAACCTCGTGACGACGCTGTCCGCCCGTGCGCTCCACCCCGATCTGCTTGTCGCCGCGCGCGCAGTCGATCACGAGACGGAGAAGAAGCTGACACTTGCCGGGGCTACCGCTGTCGTGACCCCGGAACTCGTCGGAGGGGAACGCATGGCGGCGATGGCGGCCGAGCCGGGGCTGGCCGACTTCCTCGACGCCGTCATCAGGACGAACACGATGGAATTCCGGATCAAACGATTCGTCGTGGGCGACAACTCCCGTTTCATCGGTCGCACGCTCGCCGACCTCAACCTGCGCCAGGACGCCGGTGCGATGGTGATCGGGGTGGCCAGCCCGGATGAACCCGTGCGGATCAACCCTGATCCCTTGCACCCCTTCGAGATCGGCGATGTCGTGTTCGGACTCGGCTCTGAAGGCGATCTCGGTCGACTCGAAGCGCTGATCACGACATCCGCATAGGGAGCGGTCGTTGACATCGCGCGGCTCGGCTCGTAACTTGCGCGGTGGTAATTCGAACAACGGAATTACGCGTGTGTAACCTCTGGGCTAGGAGACGCGACCATCATGACCGACACACATACCGATCCGACACTGGGTTTTCGCTCACCGCAGGTGTGCGCAATCGTCGGGATCACCTATCGACAGCTCGACTACTGGGACCGTTCCGGGCTCCTCGGACCATCGATGCAGACCGCATCGGGATCAGGAACACAGCGGCTGTACAACTTCCAGGACATCGTCACACTTCGGGTCGTCAAGCGATTGAAGGACGCCGGGACGAGCCTGCACAAGATCCGATCAGCGTTCGACCATCTCGAGACGGAGATCGGTCCGCAGTGGCGTGAGAGTGACATCACCTTGCTGTCCGACGGCTCCACCATCTATGCGGCCACTAGCCCAGAAGAGGTGGTCGACCTCCTTCGCAAGGGTCAGGGCGTCTTCGGTATCGCCGTTCGCCCGGTGCATGACGAAGTCCGGGGTGAGATCCACAAACTCTTCCCCGACCACGACCTCTCGGAAGTGGTTGCCATCGAAACGATCGCGGAAGCAGCGGGACACTGACCACGGACGACCTGTTCGGGCCATCACAGGCCGACACCACCGAGTTCGCCCACAACAGCGAACGGGAGTTCGCGCGACTTCTCGATTTCTACGGCATCGACTGGGAATACGAACCGCGCGCGTTTGCGATCGATTGGGACGAACACGGCGAGCCCACGAAGATGTTCCGACCGGATTTCTACCTCCCTGAGGACGACGTCTACATCGAGATCACCACGATGAGCCAGAAACTGGTCACGAAGAAGAACCGCAAGGTGAAGCGACTCCGACGTCTGTACCCAGAGGTCCAATGCAAGGTCTTCTACCAACGCGATTACCTGCATCTCCTGGTCAAGTACGGACTTGAAGAACCTGACGCGTCGGTTGACCGGCCGGTCCCGACGCGCATCCCTGGTCCGCCCGAAGTCGTGGATCTCGGTCGGGCCGCCGACGCGTCCTGACCCCCACTAGGCTCGCCTGAACGAGACATCGAGGGGAGTTCCGGTGCCAGAATCGCCACTGCACACCGTCCATGAAGCCGCAGGTGCGAGGTTCACAGATTTCGGCGGATGGACCATGCCGGTGCAGTACGACAGTGTGATCGATGAACACAGCGCGGTCCGAGACGCCGTGGGCATCTTCGATGTTTCGCATCTCGGGCGATTCGAGGTGACCGGCACGGGAGCCGTCGATCTCCTTCGAGCCCAACTCTGCAACGACATAGCCAAGATCGGCCCGGGCCGGGCGCAGTACACGATGGCGCTCAACGAGCGAGGCGGTGTCGAAGACGACATCATCGTGTGGTGGATCGACGACGACCGTCTGTGGGTCATGCCCAATGGAACCAATTTCGACGAGATCGTCCACCGATTCGAGGATGCCGCGAAAGGATCGGTGTCCATCACCGACGTCAGGGCAACGACGGCGCTCGTCGCCGTCCAGGGACCCGAGGCTCCCTCTGTGATCGAGGCCGTCGTCGGATTCATGCCCGGACGTTTCAGGGTCGGAACCGGCGAATTCGAAGGCGAGCCGATCGTGGCAGCCGGAACCGGCTACACGGGCGAGAAGGGTGCTGAGATCTGCGTCCCCATTCCGGTCGCCCGCGCGTTGTGGGACGCGTTCGTTGCCGCAGGAGCGAAACCCGCCGCGCTCGGCGCCCGTGACACTCTTCGGTTGGAGATGGGCTACCCGTTGTGGGGTCAGGACCTTTCAGAAGACGTCTCACCGGTCGAAGCCGGGCTCGACTGGGTGGTCGCCTGGGATCACGACTTCATCGGAAGGGATGCCCTCGAGGCATTGAAGGCGGCGCCCCCATCACGGCTTGTGGCTTTCACAACCGAGGGCAGGGCCATCCCACGCCATGGCTACGCGGTCACCACCAGTGGCGGCTCCGGTACCGTGACGTCGGGCAACTTCTCGCCGACATTGGGACACGGCATCGGTCTCGCGTACGTCTCACCCCCGCCGGTCGCCGGCGAAACCCTGACTGTCACGATACGGGGCAAGCAGGTACCTGCCTCTATCGTCGACCTCCCGTTCCTGGATCGGTGACGACTCCGCCTGACCTGTGGGTCTCCCGCTTGCGACCCCTCGCATCCGCTTCGACGACCGACGGGGTCAACACACACGAGTTGCCACACGTGCGGGGTATGCCCGTGCGGTCGGTGGCCCCACCCGACGCAACGATCGTTGCGGAGTGGCCCAACCTCGCCGGACGCCTCGAACGGTGTTTCGATGAGGACATCGTGCGTTGGGATCGCTCCCTGGCACCGCCGCCTCCGGTCGGTCGGGTGCAGGCGTATGGCCCGGAGACCAACCCGACACTCCTGGTCGAGATGCTTGCGTGGTTCCGCAAGTTCGTCCGCACCCTCGAACAGGAGCCCGGTCTGGTTGCAGCGACACCCTTCGACACACCTCGGGCAATCATCCTCACCCGACGCGGTCTCCCTGCTTCGACCCACCACCGGGGACTCGACCCCGTCCCGGACCATCTCGCGGAATTCCCGGGTGGCGTCATCGTCACACTCAGGGAATCGACCTGGACCGATCGGTCGCTGTTCGCCGACGAAGCCCTGTCCGTCCTGACGAAGGGTGCGTCGCTGTGATCACACCCGGCACCGACCTCGGCTTCTCCGGGGATCGCCTCATCGTCGGTGCAAGGACACCGAGCGAGATCGACACGTTCTCGCAACTCCTCACCACGACAGCACCGATTGTTCCTTCGACGCTCCGCACCGGAGCCGGTATCGTCCGTACAGCCATGGCGTCAACAGCAGGGGACCGGACATGACAATCGCATCTGCACGATTCACGGCGAGCGACGGCGTCGAGCTGCACACGAGTTCCATGCTCGCCGACGATCCGAAACACGACATTCTCCTCGTCCACGGTATCGGAGAACACGCCGGTCGCTGGGAGCGCCAGATGAGGATCCTGTCGCGGCGGGGCGCCAACGTGCATACCTTCGACCTGCGGGGTCACGGCAGATCGGACGGTCCGCGCCTCGATGGGCCGTCGATCAGGCGGTTCCAGGACGACATCGCTGAATACGCCTCCCAGACGGTCGCCGCATCCGGGCGACCGTGGGTCCTCATGGGTCATTCGTTCGGTGGCATGCTCTGCGTCGGTTATCTGGTCGACAAGCGCACACCCGTCCCGAATCTCGCCGTATTGTCAGCTCCGGCACTCGATGATGGACTCCCTGCGATCCTCAAAGGAGCCGCAAAGCTGCTCGGTTCGGTTCTCGGTGGCATGCGATCGGACAATTCGATCACGGGTGAAATGCTGTCGCGCGATCCATCGGTGGGGGAGCGCTACATGGCAGACGAGCTCGTCGAGACAAAGGGGACACTTCGGCTCGGCAAGGCTGCGTTCGCTGAGATGGCAAGGCTCCGGGATCAGGCGCACGAGATCACCATTCCGACGTATGTGTACCACGGAGCAGAGGATGTACTCGTACCGCCCTCAGCGTCGGCTCACCTGGCCAAGTCACCCGGGGTCGAACGCCGACTTCTCGCCGGGTTGCGTCACGAGACACACAACGAACCCGAGGGTGATCACGTGATCGGTGACGTTGCCGATTGGATCGATCGAAAGCTGCACTGAGCCGGGCCTCGGCTCCTACCCGAGGCCGTATGCGGGCGCAACGATCTCGTCGATGATCCGACGGCGCTCGTGGTAGTCCATGAATCCGGCTTCGACGGTCGCGGCTGTGATCCGGCCCAGGTCGCGGAGGCTGAGATCGAAGGTCGTTGCAGCGAGTTCCAGTTCGTCCGACATGCTCACCCCCGACATGAGCCTGTTGTCCGTATTGATCGAGACGTTGAATCCGTTTCCGAACAGCTGCCCGAACGGGTGCTCGGCAGCCGACGGGTACGTTCCTGTGTGCACATTCGACGTGATGGCCACCTCGAGTGGCACACGATGATCCCGGATCCGTCGGGCAAAAGCTCCGAGACGGGACATGGAATCTCCGTCGAAGTCCGAATCCTCGGCGATCCTGACCCCGTGACCGATGCGTTGCGCTCCGCATTCGGCGACGGCCTGCCACATGGAATGGGGCCCCGCACCCTCGCCTGCATGGATCGTCAGCCCCAAACCACCCCTGCGGATGGTGCGACAAGCCGTGATGTGGCTGGTGGGTGGGTACCCCGCTTCGGGGCCGGCCAGGTCGAACGCAACCGCGCCGATTCCCTTTGCGGCCAATGCTGCCCGGGCAATGTCGTCGCTGTCATTCTCCTGCCGCATCGCCGTGACGATCATGCCAGCGGCAATCCCGTATTGGGTGGAGGCTCGTGAGAATCCATCGTGGGCCGCCTCAAGCACCGCCTCGACGGGCAACCCTCCACCGGTGTTGAGCGACGGTGCGAATCGAATCTCGGCATAGACGACTCCGTCGAGGGCGAGATCCTCCACCGCTTCGAAGGCGACCCGACTGATGGCGTCCTCCGTCTGCATCACGGCGACGGTATGAACGAACGCCTGGAGGTAGCGTTCGAGCGATCCGGACATCCCTTGATGGAACCACTCCGACAGCGCTGCTGGATCGTCTGCCGGTAGGTCGCTGTATCCGATCTCATCCGCGATCTCGAGAATCGTCCCGACCCGCAGACCACCGTCGAGGTGATCATGGAGCACCGCCTTGGGAAGGGACCGAATCGTCTCGCGATCCGGAACGCTCATCGCAAGCGCGGGTTCACCGCATACGTCAGGCTGATCGATCCAGCGTCGATCACATGCCCTGCAAGTGCGCGGTCGAGATCATCCCTGCTGAAACCCGGGGCGACACCAATGGTGGGGACGTCGACGGCATACACGGTGAAAACATACCGATGCGGTATCGAGTCGTTCCACGGTGGTGCCGGTCCGTCGTACCCGGTCCACACGCCACCCATCTCCGGATCATCTGCGAACCACGAGGTGTAGTCGTTGGTTCCATGTACGCCGATCGGGGCGCCGTCGGCCGGTTTGCCCTTCGGGACGACACCATCGGCATGGGCCGCCTCTGCGATCTGTGTGGCATCGGCGGGTATGTCGGCAAGGAGCCAATGGACGAAGTCGACCCGGGGAAGCGACGACGGCACTTCGCGGTCTTGCTTGTTCACATCGTCGGGAGCGCTCGGGCAATCGACGTCGATGCAGGTCACGACATAGGAAGCGGCGCCCTCGACCCGATCCCACTGCAGATGAGGGTTCCGGTTGCCGGACAGAACTGCCGTCCCGTCGGGTGCCGGGGCCGCAAGCGCCAGCCGGTCATCTCCGACCTCGCCGTCTTCGAAGGAGTCGCTCGAAACGTTCATACGCCGCCTCTCTGATCGCTTCATGGGACAATAGTGAGCATGAAGCCCTCGGTTCTCGTGCTCGGATCAGGCCAGGATGGCGGATCGCCGCAGTTGGGACAGGCGACCGGCGTCGGTGGCACTCGTACCGCCTCGTCGGTCGCCGTTCGATCTCCGAATGGTTCGATCGTGCTTCTCGACGCGTCGCCCGACATCCGCAGCCAGGGATCCCGGCTCCTGGCATGGGCGCACTACCCGTCCGACCGGTCCCGTTTCGTTGATGCGGTTGCGCTCACACACGGACACATGGGGCACTACGCCGGGCTCCTCCATTTCGGCAAGGAGGCGGCGAACGCGGCCCTGCTCCCATTGCTCGCCACGGCGAGCATGTTGGCGTTCCTCACGGCAAACGAACCTTGGAGAACGCTGACTGCGGCCGGCCATCTCCGCCCGTATCCACTCGATGGTGAGGTCCCGATCGACACCTCGCTTTCGGTTGCCGGCATCGGCGTCCCGCACCGGGCCGAGTTCACCGACACTGTTGCGCTGTCGATCGTGGTTCGGGGCGCGCCGTGGTTCCTGTATCTCCCGGACATAGACTCGTGGGATGCATGGCCCGATGCCGAAGAGGTCATCGCTGCGCACGACATCGCACTCCTTGACGCCACGTTCTCGTCGTCGTCCGAGCTTCCCGGGCGTGACATGGAAGCCATAGCCCACCCGCTGGTGCCCGATACGATCGCGCGATTCAGTCACCTCACAAGGACGACGCGGATCGTCCTCGGTCATATCAACCACTCCAACCAGCTGGCGGATCCGCTCTCTGACGTCGCGAATCGTGCCCGCGACCAAGGGTTCATGGTCGCCCACGACGGTTTGGAGTTGTGATCCGACTCGGATGGTCCGGCGCGTGGGCATGTTTCGGTAACCTGACCCGATGACCTCGGTACCCAAGCTCCGACCGTCGCTCCGATCAGCCGCGCCCCGTTCCGACCTGGAACGCTCTCTGTGGGCAGATGGTCACGAGATCGTCATCGGTTTCGACGAGGTCGGCAAGGGAGCGTGGGCCGGTCCGCTGACCGTGGGGGCCGTTGCGATTCCCCGGTCCCAGCGCATCTACAAGATCCGTGACTCGAAGCAACTCAGGGAATCCGAACGTGAGGCAATGTTCGATCGAATCCGCGACTGGGCAGACCTCTGGGCGGTCGGTCATGCCACCGCATCCGAGTGTGATGCCCTCGGCATGTCCGATGCCCAGCGGCTTGCAACGAACCGTGCGATCGCGTCGCTGGGGGTCGAACCCGATCATGCCCTTGTCGACGGCAAATGGGATTTCGTGGGTCGGGGAGCCACAACCGCGGTCGTCAAGGGCGACCAGCGATCGTTGAGCATCGCTGCCGCGTCGATTCTCGCCAAGGTGACCCGGGACCGCATCATGCGCAAGGCATCCGAGGAATACCCGTGGTATTCGTTCGATACCAACAAGGGGTATCCGTGCCACCGACACCGTGCCGCGTTGCGATCGCTCGGACCCTCGACCCTCCATCGCCGGTCCTGGGCCTTCATGGCGTCGGTTCCGTGGTCGGGGGTCCCCGGCTGTGACGGGGAACCAGACCCGCTCACCTTGTTCTGAGTCCTATCATCGGAGCATGGTCGATCCGGAGGATTGGCCGGCCGACCCGAGACAGTTGAGAGGACCATGGCACACGCTATTTCACCAGGGAAACTCGATGCCATCGACTTCCTCGAGATCGATGCCACACTCGATGCGGAAGAACGGCTCCTGCGCGACACCGTTCGCCAGTACGTTGCCGAGCGCATCACTCCCAATATCGGCGACTGGTTCGACGAGGGCCGATTCCCCAAGGAATTGGTCAAGGAGATGGGCGACATGGGCCTGCTCGGCATGCACCTCGAGGGCTACGGGTGTGCAGGGACATCGGCGGTCGCCTACGGGCTTGCGTGCACCGAGCTCGAGGCGGGGGACAGCGGAATCCGCAGCTTCGTTTCCGTACAGGGCTCCTTGGCGATGTATCCGATCTGGGCGTTCGGTTCCGAGGCACAGAAACAACAGTGGCTTCCCGGTATGGCCACCGGCGACATCATCGGATGCTTCGGTCTGACAGAACCCGATTCGGGATCGGACCCGGGATCGATGCGCACCTTTGCGAAGCGGGATGGCGACGACTGGATCATCAACGGGACCAAGATGTGGATCACCAACGGTTCGATCGCCGATGTTGCGGTGGTGTGGGCTGGCACCGATCTGGGCATCCGCGGTTTCATCGTCCCGACAGACACGCCCGGATTCAGCGCGAACACCATCCACAAGAAGATGTCGCTGCGGGCTTCCATCACGAGCGAGCTCGTTCTCGACAACGTTCGCCTGCCAGCCGACGCCGTCCTGCCGGATGTCCAGGGTCTCAAGGGACCGCTGTCCTGCCTCAACGAGGCACGGTTCGGCATCCTGTTCGGCGCCGTGGGCGCGGCTCGGGCGTGCTACGAAGCAGCTCTCAGCTACTCACTCGACCGGATCCAGTTCGACAAGCCCATCGCAGCCTTCCAGCTCACCCAACGCAAACTCGTCGAAATGATGGTCTCGGTCAATCAGGGCATGCTGCTCGCCATGCACATCGGAAGAAAGCGGGACGCAGGAACGCTCGCGGCAGAACACATCAACTTCGGGAAGCTCACCAATGTCCGGATGGCACTCGACGTCGCGCGCGAAGCCCGTAGCGTGCTCGGCGCCAATGGGATCACGCTCGAATATCCGGTCGTTCGGCATATGAACAACCTGGAATCCGTGTATACCTACGAAGGCACGAACGAGATACACACCCTCGTACTCGGACAGGCCATCACCGGTCTGACGGCCTTCGCCTAGGTCGTCGTGCGACAATCGGCACCCGAACTCGTCCTCGCTTCTGGCTCGCCGCGCCGAAGTCTGCTCCTCGGCGCAGCGGGTTTCGACTTCCGGGTGGTGAATCCTGACGTGGACGAAACACCGCTGCGCAGGGAAGAGCCCGGTTCGATGGTGTTGCGCTTGTCCGACCTCAAGGCTGCTGAACCCGATGTTGCTGATGACACGGTGGTGCTCGGAGCCGATACGACGGTGGTGCTCGACGGCGAGATGCTCGGAAAGCCGAGCGACCACGCAGAGGCCGTCGACATGCTGCGGCGTCTCCAGGGTCGCAAGCATCAGGTTCTCACCGGATGGACCGTCAGACAGGGGTCCGCGACCCAGTTCGGAGTCGCCGAGACCGTCGTGGTGTTCAGGTCCCGCACCGTATCGGAACTCTCGGAGTACGCGACGCGAACGCATCCGACCGACAAAGCAGGTGCGTATGGAATCCAGGGAGACGACGGTTGGCTGATCGAGCGTGTCCATGGCTCCCGCGCCAACGTCATGGGGCTCCCGATCGGTGAGATCGCCCCCGTACTCATCGAATTCGGGATCGTGCGGTCAACCTCGTAGCGCTGACAGCGCGACACCGGCGAGTTTCCTTCGCGAAGGATGGGCCAGGTACTCGACCAACTTCCTACCCACCGAATGGGACTGGCGGTTCGTGACGAAGTAGACCATCTTGGGAGCGATGTGGAATTCGCCTCGTGCGAGCGTCCTCGGCGCGGGGGCGAATGGGCCTCTGACGATCGACTTGGTCGCTCGGTCGAACATCAGTGAATTGTGCACGACACCCGTTCCGCTGCCGATATCAGTGCGGCGCTCGGTCCCGGACGGATCAGAGTGTTCGCGGAACGCGCCCCATGGGCATTTCGACAACGAGTACGCGACTCCTGACCACGCATTCACTGCGATGGTCCCGTACTCCAGATCGCGCAGCGCCACCTCGATCGCCGTCGAATGTGATCGTGACGACGCCGGATCGACGAGCAGATTCGCTCCCAAGGTGCCCGCCAATGTCTCATTCGCGAACGCGACCGCATTCCGGAGGTAGGTCGGCACATCGTCACCAGCTACCGAGGTCACAGCGAGAACCGGTCCAAAGATCTCGTCGGTGAACCAAGGCGATGTAGCGTCCTCGGGGTCGAGGCCAGTGACCAGATAGCGCGGATGCTCGTCGCCGTAGACCTCCACACCCGACGACGTCGCAACAGCGGATACGCAGCGGTCGGCAGACCCGGGGTAGTACGACCGACGATCGTCCATCGCCGACAGCACTGCTCGGATGGCGTCCAGAAGATCGTCTGCCTGATCCCACATCTTCGGCAGGACGAGCACCTGGGCCGCAACGCAGTTGAACCCCCCGTTGTGCAACTTCTGGCTCACAATGTGTTCCGCCTGGAATCGCACGTCCCTGCGAGTCCACTTCCCCGGCACAACGATCACGGGGGACACGCCACCGAGCTCGGCGGTGACCGGCCTTGTGTTGATGGGCCTATCGGCGATCCTGTTCGCCTCACCCTCGGGTCCATCGCCGTACACGATCGAGTTGTAGGTGCTTGCACTCCCTGTGACATGGATCGCGTCGATGTGTTCGTGGGTGGTCAGAGCAGCACCGGTAGCGGCATCCCCGTGGGCGAACCTCACATAACCCGCTTCGATCAGATCAGCGAAGATCTCCTCGAATATCGGGCCGAGGTAGGCGTTGATCGGGTTCATCTTGAGGAGCGCGACGCGCCCTTGATTGAACAGGACATGGAGCACATCCAGAATCGGGATCGACGATACGTTGCCAGCACCCAGAACAAGGGTCACCGCTCCTTGCGCAGAGTTGTCACCGCTGCGATACAGACCGGCCGTCGAGTCGTCGAGGTTGTCGAGGGTGACCTCCGGCTCCATCCACACCTCGGCAGTGACCCCGGAGAAAAGGAATGACTCGTCGAACAGTGTCGGGAACACATCGACCGCGATCTGCCCGTGCCCGAGTGCACGGGTCGAGTATCCAGCCAGCACCGGCACACCCGAAGCGAGGCGAACCAACGTTACACGGAGGTCCCTGATCAGCCACAATGCGGCCGCTGGCCCACTCGTCCATTCCTCCCCGGCGCGCGGATCATCGATGGAGAACCCCTTGGCCTCACAGGCAGCCTCGACCCAGGCGAGGGCCTGAGCGTGGATTCCCGAAGCGACCGAATCGAGGAATCCGATCTTGTCGGCGATCGGCAGTCGGGCCCAGACGGCCTTGTTCCCATGCAGCGTGTCGATGTCAGATCCGACGGTGCTCGTTTGCATCCACCCAATCTACATCACACATCCCCGAAGCACGCAGGGTTACCATCGCATCATGGAGATCTCTTCCGTCGGAGCACTCGTGACTGGTGGGGCGTCCGGGCTAGGTGCAGCCACGGCGCGCAAGCTGGTCCAATCCGGTGCCGCCGTGACAATCATCGACCTGAATCGGGATGCCGGAGATGCGTTGGCCGCCGAGTTGGGTGGTTCGTCGGCATTCGTGCGCGGCGATGTCACCGATGTGGACGACATCGCTCAAGCCGTAAGCGTCGCCGCCGCCGGCGCACCGCTGAGAATCGCGATCAATTGCGCTGGGATCGGGCTCGGGGAGCGGACCATTGCACGAGATGGTTCACCTGCATCGTTGGCGGCGTTCACCCGCGTCGTTTCGATCAACCTGATCGGAACGTACAACGTTGCGTCCCAAGCCGCATCCTCGATGGCGGGCAACGAGCCGCTTGAGGACGGAGAGCGCGGTGTCATCATCAACACCGCGTCGATCGCCGCGTTTGATGGTCAGATAGGGCAGACTGCCTATGCGGCATCCAAGGGAGGCATCGTCGCCATGACGCTCCCGATGGCCAGAGACCTGTCGAGCGTCGGCATCCGCGTCAACACCATTGCCCCCGGCATCGTCGATACACCACTACTCGCCGGTCTCAACGATGAGATGCGTACGGCGCTCGCGGCCGGCGTTCCCTTCCCGAAACGACTCGGCACCCCCGACGACTACGCAACGCTTGCGCTCGACCTCATTCGGAACGGTTACATGAACGGCGAGACGGTCCGTATGGACGGCGCGCTCCGTATGCCGCCTCGCTGAGAGCTTCGCCGCTCGGCGGGTTCCCGCTGTCGTCCACCTGTGTGCCGAGTGGTCGGCAGGACGCTCCTACGGGCGGTCGTCGACACGAAGGTTCGACCGATGCTGGGTGACCCACGTGTGCATCGCGATGCCGCTCGCAACACCGACGTTGATGGAACGGGTCGACCCGAACTGGGTGATCTCGTATACGTGGTCGGCGACGGCGATCATCCCTGGTGACAACCCAGGTCCTTCCTGACCGAACGCCAGGACGCATCGCTGGGGAATCTGCGCAGACTCGATCGGGGTCGATGTCTCGATGATGTCCACGCCGATCACCGGGAGCGATTCACTGTGGGCGAAAGCAGCGAAATCATCGATTGACTCGTGGTGGACGATGTGCTGATAGCGGTCCGTCACCATCGCACCGCGCCGGTTCCATCGGCGCTTGCCGATGATGTGCACGGAGTGGGCGAGGAAGGCGTTGGCATTGCGGACCACGGTTCCGATGTTGAAGTCGTGCTGCCAATTCTCGATGGCGACATGGAAGGCGTGACGCCTCGTGTCGAGATCATGGATGATCGCTTCCCGAGTCCAGTATCGGTACGCGTCGACGACGTTGCGCGTGTCTCCGTGCGCGAGCAGGTCCGGGTCGAAGCGGGGGTCATCGGGCCACGGCGTGGGATGAGGACCGACACCCACGACTCTGGCGTCGTCATCCATCGGCGCCGATCTCGATCCCACACATCTCTTCGAGTGCCTTCACGAGTGCATGATTCCCGTCCGAACCAAGACCACGGTTCTGGAGTGCGCGATAGAGCTGGAACACAAGGGCGGTCCCGGGGACGGGGACACCGAGATCATCGGCCGCTTCAAGAACCAAACGCAGATCCTTCTGCTGAAGGTCGATCGTGAACCCGGGACGCCAATCACGATCGATCATCTGGGGGCCGCGATTCGAGAGCATCCATGAACCGGCCGCACCACTTTCGACGGCTTTGAGTGTCGCTTCGAGATCCAACCCACCGGCTGCAGCGAGAAGGAGCGCTTCCGAGACCGCGAGCTGATTCACGACCACGAGCACCTGATTGACCGCCTTGACGAGCTGCCCTGCTCCTTGCGGGCCGACGTGGGTGATGGTGGTCCCCATGGCCTCCAGGTACGGTTTGGCTCGGGTGACGTCGGTGTCGGTCCCACCGACCATGATGCTCAGGGTGGCGTTCTTGGCGCCCTCAGAACCCCCGCTGATCGGGGCATCGAGCCACCGACCACCCAGCGTGTTGATCCGCTCTGCGAAGTCTCTCGTCGCCGCCGGGCTTATCGTGGAGTGGTCGATGATGAGCGAACCCTCGTGGACGCCCCCAGCGACCCCTTCCGAACCGAACACGACAGCCTCGACATCAGGCGTGTCCGAGACACAGATCATCACGATGTCGGTGCCTTGAGCGAGTTCGCGTGGGCTTGACGCCACCCCTGCGCCGGCCGCGGCCACCTCCTGCGATCGGGATGCGGTGCGGTTCCACACGGTGACATCGTGACCTGCCGAGATGAGGTTGAGCGCCATGGATTTGCCCATGATCCCAAGACCGATGAAGCCGACTGATCCCATTTCCACTCCTCAGGTTTCCAACTGGGCCTGGTACCGCACGTACCGACCCAGCGCTACTGCTGGCACCAGCGCCAAGATAGACGCACCGAACGCCACCTGATTCGGAAGGTGCGGATACATCGAGAACAATGCCCCTGCGATCGCGGTGCTGATGATGACCGACAGCGAGCTGACGGACTGGAACACACCGAGGACTCCACCGCGCTCTGCGTCGTCGACGGCTTTCGTGGCGATCGACTGCGCAGGTGGGAGCGTGAGGCCGCCTCCCATGGCGAACAGGAACCCTCCGAGCGCTGCCAGAGCCGGGCTCACGGTTACGGCAAAGAACGCCAGGCCCGCCGATCGAATCACGATTCCGACAACCAGGAGCCGTTCCTCGCCGAGACGCGCCAACGCGGTCGGCAGAATGGCCGTCTGGGTGATGATCTGCGACAGACCCACGAACGCGAGCAGGAGTCCGACACCGAGTTCGGGATTGGAGTCGAACAGCACCGCATCACCGAAGAGGGCGAACGTCGAGATGATCAGGCCCAGCGCGAACTGAGCGGTGAACGCGATGATGAGCACGATCAGCAGGGGTCGAATCGCCAGTGCCGTGCGCATCGACAGCTTGACAGCCTTGGCACGGAGACCGGCGCGCTCCTCAGGCGTCATCGACTCATCAAGGGTCAGCGCGGTCAGCAGCACGACCACGAGCGCCGCTCCCGCCGCGAAGAAATATGGGATGCGCGCACCAAGCCCGACAAGGAGCCCGCCAACAGCAGGGCCGATGAAGAACGCAAGCCCGAACATGGCGGCGATCAATCCAAGCGCCTCAGCCCGCTTCTCACGGGGCGTGACATCCGTTACATACGCCTGGGCAACGACGATGTTGCCCCCGGTGAGTCCGTCGAAGATCCGCGCGGCGAACAGCATCCACGGTGCCGTCGCCAGTCCGAACGTCGCAAAGGCGATGACGGTGCCGACTTGGGACACGATCAACACGGGAACCCTCCCGATCCGATCGCTCCATCGGCCCAGCAGTGGCCCGCCGATGAACTGTGCAGCGAAGAACGATGCCACAAGCAGCGTCACCGCCGTCGACGACATCCCGAACTCGCCCTGTGCGTACAGGGGGAGAATCGGGAGGATGAGCCCAGCTCCGACCATCTGAACGAACACGATGAGCAGGATCGTGAACAACCGTCGGTCGATCTTCCGCAGGTCCATGATTCGCTACATCCCGAAGTCGTTGACAACGGCGAAACCCGTCCCGGGGAACGAATCCATCGCCATCAGATGTTCTATCCCGCTCGCGAGATCCATCCTCGCGGTGATGAGCTCGTCGGGGCGAAGCGTCCCTGCGGCCACCATGGCCAGCATGTCGGGGTAGCGGTGGGCCTGCATGCCATGGCTGCCGTACATTTCGATCTCGTTCGCGTGCAGCAGCCACATCGGGATCACGGGTCTGGCGTCGTCGCCGATCATCAGCCCGACCTGGATGTGGCGCCCGCGCTTGGCAAGACTCCTGATCGAGTTGATGGCGGTTGATGTCGATCCCAACGCGTCGAGGGACACAGCAACGCCGCCACCGCTCACCTCGGTCACCAATCGCGCGGGCCGATCGTGTCCCGTCGTGTTGATGACCTCAGAAGCTCCGAAACGCGTAGCGAGAGCCAGCGCATCGTCGCTGATGTCAATCGCTATCACCGTAGCGCCCAGGCTGGCAGCGATCATCACCGCCGACAGTCCGACCCCACCACAACCCCACACCGCCACTGATGTGCCTTCACCGACCTCGCCCTGGTCGACAACAGCCCGGAAGGCCGTGGCAAACCTACAGCCGAGGCCGGCAGCGGTGTCGAAATCCATTCCGTCCGGCAACCGGACGAGGTTGTGGTCGGCGTAGGGGAGGGCCACATACTGTGCCATCGAGCCCCATCCCGAGAAGCCGGGCTGCACCTGGTTGTCACAGACCTGCTGATTCCCCGATGCGCATTGGGGGCAGGACCCGCATCCGAGCACGAATGGAGCCGTGATACGGTCTCCGACCGCGAAGTTCGACACCTCGGTGCCCTTGGCAACGACCACACCGGCCATCTCGTGACCTGGCACGTGGGGCAGCGCGACGGAGGGATCGTGGCCCCGCCAACCGTGCCAGTCACTCCGGCACACACCATTGGCTCGCACCTCGACCACGACGCCATCGGTCGGTGGCGTGGGATCCGTCACCTCCGCAACGGTGATCGGTGCACCGAACTCCTCGAAGAACGCGGCGCGCATCAGCCCCCACCGGGCAGTCGGACGTGACCCGGGTTCAGTTCATCGAGGGACTGGACTCCGAGTAGCTTCATCGTCCGGACGATGTCGGCCGTCAGGATCTCAGCTGCCCGTCGCACTCCTGGTTGACCGCCGGCCATCAGGCCGTAGAGGTATGCACGGCCAACGAACGCGGCGCGGGCGCCAAGCGCGACGGCCGCCACGATGTCGGCACCATTCATGATCCCACCGTCGAGGAACACCTCAGCATCCTTGCCGACGGCTTCGACGGTCGGCCCGACGAGGCGAAGTGGCGTCGGCGATCGATCCAGCTGGCGTCCGCCATGGTTCGAGATGATCACGCCGTCGGCACCGGCGTCGACTGCCTTTCTCGCATCTTCGACGGTCTGGACCCCCTTCACCACGATCGGTCCGTCCCACTGCGCGCGGAGCCAGTGGAGATCGTCGAAGGTCAAGGCGGCGTCGAAGAACTTGTCCGTTGTGTCGACCACCGTTCCGTTCGTCGATTCGAGCGTGGCGAAGCTCAACGGTTCCGTGGTGAGGAAGTTGAACCACCACTTCGGACGAAGCGCACCGTCGGCAACCGTGCGTACCGTCAGCTCCGGTGGGATGTTCATGCCGTTGCGGACATCACGCAGACGTGATCCACCGACCGGCAGATCGACCGTGAAGATGAGCGTGCGGAATCCGGCAGCCTTGACACGTTCGATCAGGAGCTCGGAAACCGTGCGATCCTTCCACACGTACAGCTGGAACCACAGATCGGCATCGGGCACCGCTGACGCGAGCGCCTCGGGTGTCGTCGTGCCCATCGTCGACAACGCGTACGGGATGCCGAAATCCCTGGCGACCGGCCCGATCGCGAGTTCACCCTCGTGGTGCATGAAGCGGGTGAAGCCGGTGGGAGCAAAGCCGAGAGGAAACGCCGTCTCGCGCCCGAGAATGGTTGTTGAGGTGTCGCATGACGACACGTCGCGCAGGACATTGGGAATGAACTCGAGGTTCTGGTAGGTCGCTCGGGATCGACGCAGACTCACCTCGTCATCGGCGGCGCCATCGACATAGTCGAAGGCAGCCTTCGGGGTCAGCCACTTACCGCGTTTCCGTAGGTCGGCGATGTTCGCCGCCCGACGGAGTCTGCGTTCGAGGCGTGTGCCGTTTCTGGGAGGTGGCCGGAGAAGGGGGGCCAGTTCGCTCCAACGAGGGAATTGTCGTCGTGTCATCCCGATACTTTCTCACACCCTGGACCGGTGTACCTCATCGACGGGGTCCGGGTCGGCGTATCACACAGCGCCGTGTCCGCCGGACCGAGGTGTCCTTTGGACGATGGGAGCAGGCGTACCACCCCGCTCCACATGTTTGCGTGCATGCTCGATAGCGGTCTCCAGATCGGTGAAGAGGTGGTTCTCGTGGGCGAGGCGTGCAATGGCGCCGACCTCCTGCAGGATCCGGAGGTGCTCGGGTCGGGGGCCCTTCAGGAGAACAGTGATCTTGCGATCCTCGAGCTCGTCGATGATCTCACCCAGTGCCTGTGCACCCGTTGCGTCGAGCATCTGGAGTTCGGGGAGTCGCAGGATCACCACCCGTACGTCGTCGACGTTGGCCAACACGTGGAGGAACCGTTGCACCGCGCCGAAGAACAGAGCACCATCGAGACGGTAGGCCACGATGTGATCCGCACGGAGGGCAGATGCGGTGTCCCGATCCAGCAACGGCAGGGGTTCAGCCACCGGAACCGAGGTACGTGCCAGTTGCCGGAGTGCAAGCACGGCCGCGGCCGCCATCCCCACTTCGACAGCAAGAATGAGGTCGAAGCCGATCGTCACCACGGCGGTGATCGTCAGAATGGCTGCATCCGAGCGCGTCGCCCGGACGATGGAACGGATGTTGTGCACCTCCACCATGCGGACCGCAGTCACCATCAGCACGCCTGCCAACGCGGCGAGCGGGATCTGCTTGACGAGTCCGGCCCCTGCGAACACGACGCCGATCAGCACGAGCGCGTGAACGATCGCCGCCACGCGCGTTCGAGCTCCCGCTTTCACATTCACAGCGGTTCTGGCGATTGCTCCCGTGGCCGGCATACCACCGAAGAGGGGAGAGGCCATGTTTGCCAACCCCTGCCCGACCAACTCCCGATTCGGGTCGTGTCGCCCGACGCCGGCCATGCCGTCTGCCACCTTGGCGGATAGAAGGCTCTCGAGGGCTCCCAGCGCTGCGACGGCGAGGATGGCCCCGAACAGGTCAGACACCAACGCCACCTCGACATGGGGGATGGAGGGGAATGGCAGCGACGAGGGCAGCTCGCCGATGATCGGTATGTCGGCACCGCCGAAGTGCGCAACGAGTGTCGCAACGACCACGGCGAGCAACGAAGGCGGTAGGCCCCGGTGCAGCCGCGGGACCACCACCATCACGAGCACAACGATTGCAACGAGAGCGATCGCCCACACGGCCCCCTCGCCCCGAATGGCATCGCCCACCGAACGCAACGCAACCAGTGCAGTGTTCTCGCCGTCAGGCTTCGAGACCCCGAGCCCCGATGGAACCTGCTGGAGGAAGATGATCACGGCGATCCCGAGGGTGAACCCCTCGATGACCGGCCACGGGATGTAGGCGAGGTAGCGCCCGAAACCGAAGACGCCGGCAAGAACCATCGCGACGCCAGCGAGCAAACCGACCAGCAGCACGGCGTCGACGCCGTGACGGACCACGATCGGCACCAACACGACCGTCATCGCCCCGGTCGGACCGGACACCTGGACGTTGGATCCGCCGAAAACGGCTGCGACGAGTCCCGCGACGATGGCTGTCACCAGCCCGGCTTCTGCGCCCAACCCCGCTGTCACGCCGAATGCCAGCGCAAGCGGTAGGGCGACCACGCCGACGGTCAGCCCGGCGACGACGTCACCACGCCACGATTCGGCGAGCCCGGCGTAATCCGATCGTCGGGGCATGAGCGATCCGATACGACCCGCCACCTTGCGAGCCGTCATTCCGTCAGGAAGCGCCATCGGGACCCTCTGCCGCCTCAAGATCCTCAAGCAGGTCCCGTGTCTCGAGAAGGCCCGAGATCAGGAGTCGTCGGGCAGCGGCAAGGAGATCGACGAGCAAAGGGTCCTTGATTGAGTAGTAGACCGTCGTGGCCTCACGACGTGAAACCACGAGTCCGGCCCGTCGCAGGATCCCGAGCTGCTGTGAAAGATGCGAAGGCTCGACCGCAACGGCATCCGCCAGGTCGCCGACGGACCATTCAGCACCCTCGGCGAGAACCTCGAGAGCCCGAACACGGACGGGGTGCGCAAGCGACTTGAAAAGCTCCGCCTTGACCTCATGGACGGGAGCGCCGAGGCGATCGGTCACGAGACACCACCATGGCGCAACGCATAATCTGACAACTTTCGAAGATTGCAATACAACGGCATACGCTGATTCTAGGAGACGCTGAGATTGACGCCGCCGTGCCGACCGGCAACCACCAATCAACGTCTGGTGAGCCAATCACCGAAGAACCGGGTCAGTGGGGGCATCAGAAGCCAAGTCAGGATCGACACACCGATCAGGTTGCCGATCAGGATCGCAAGGAAGAAGTTCCAGTCTGCCCACAGCGCGTCCCCGACCCACGACGTGAACAGGACGGTGGGGTAGAGCGCGATCATCACGACCACCGCCTGTTTCCAGCGGGGATTGGTGTGCTTGGAGTTTGCCTGTGGGAACCAGCCGGCAAACCCGCCCACCACCGATGTCGTCAGGTCGCCCTCCACCAATCCGTCGATCTCGTTCACGAACTGCTCGCGCTCGGGGGAATCCATCCATGCGAGGAGATGCTGTCGGGTGTCGAACGTGAGCGTGACGACCGTCTCATCCTGGATACCCGGTACAGCGTCGAGCACGTCACGCCGTATGAACCCGGGGAATGCCTCCAGGACGTCGAGCATCCGCTGATGGACGATGATGTGCTCCGTCTCCGTCCCGTCGACGAGCCGATAGCTCGTCACGACCCTGACCTCGTCCTGGGGCGCCACACCTGCGACCACCTGGGCCTGTTCATCGCCGACGAACAAGCCGCTGCCCTCATCGAGCAGCTCACGTCTGATGTCCGAGTCCAACCATGCCTGGAGCGAAGGTCCCGTGTCGAAGCGATAGACAACGAGCCACTGGTCCGGATGCGTGGCATTCGGGCGCTCGATTCCTGCGCTCACATAGCCCGGGTACCGATAAGCGGCCGTGATCAGCTTCGTCACCCACGCCCCGAAGGCATCCTCGAGTTCCACCGGCACGGTCCGGGCGACGATGACCGTGGGCGATTGCCTATCGGTCACGGTGGTTGCATCCCTGTCTTCCGTTCATCCGTTCCACCTGTTGCAGCCTACGACCTGTGCCGCCGATCAGGACCGCACGGCCCGGATGCGGGTGCGCGGGCACGGGGTCCACCGGTTCTGGCGAATCCACGGCTACATTGCCCGATGCGATCATCGAGTTCGCACGAGGCAGCCCTGCTCCGGCAGCGTTGTCCCCGGGCCCACCATCGACACCGGATCGCCCACACCAGCGAAAAAACACTGTGACATGCCTGCGCGAAACCTACAGGAAACGCCCGGATCGGCCGACAAACACCAAGACAGGGTCGACCGACCTATTGCGTATAGTGGTCGCTCTGCCACGCTAGGTGGTGATATGGCAATGCAAACCGACGATCTGAGCACGCAGTTGGCGGTGGAGCAACCCCGGGACCTCGAAAGTCACGGGATTCGCACCGCCAACGTTGCTGTCGCCATCGCCAACGCGATGGATCTGCCGGATGAAACCGTGAATCTGGTCGCTCTGGCTGCCCGTATCCATGACATCGGCAAGGTCAAGATCGACCCCCAGGTCCTCGGGAAGCCCGGACCGCTGACCGATACGGAATGGGTCGAGATGCGTCGCCATCCCCAGCTCGGTTTCGACATGGTCAAGGACACCGTCGATCCGGCAATCGCCAGAGTCGTCTTGATGCACCACGAACGACTGGATGGCACCGGCTATCCGAACGGGGTCTCTGCCAACCGTATCGACATGCCGACTCGCATCCTCCACGTCGCAGATGCGTTCGACGCCATCACGAGCACACGCCCGTATCAGCGGGCGCTCTCCGTTGACCACGCAATATCGGAGCTGGTGGCGTACACGGGAACACAGTTCGATCCCGAGCCGGTCCAGGCCCTGATCACCGTCGTGAGCTACCAATTGGCCGACGTCCGCTCGTCGGACTCGGGACGCACCGTGCCGTACACCCTCGCAGCCGTCAGCTGATTCCGAGCCCGAGGGTCCTCCCCAATGCCTCATGGCAGGGCAATAGCGACCCTCGACATCACCACGACTGTGTAGTGTCCGTTCTGTGCGCACGAGCAAGAAACCGCCGAAAGTCATCGGGTGGCGCGAATGGGTCCAGCTGCCCGACATGTCTGACGCATTGATCAGGGCGAAAGTCGATACCGGGGCCCAGACCTCTGCGCTGCACGCCTTTCGCCTCCGCGTGACCGAGAACGGCGATGGCGCATATGCGACATTCGAGCTCCATCCCAAGCAACGATCGAGGAACGGAGCCACCAAGGTGAAGGCAAAGGTCGTCGGGTTCCGCAACATACGATCATCCAACGGCAAGACCGAACGGCGCCCTGTGATCATCACCCCTGTGAAAATCGGGGGTGCAACGCACCCGATCGAGGTAACGCTGACACGGAGGGATGCGATGGGTTTCCGGATGCTTCTCGGTCGATCCGCGTTGCGTAGACGCTACATCGTCGATCCGAGCAAGTCGTACACCGCACCGAAACCGACGAATGGGAGTACGACATGAAACTGGGAATCCTATCGCGCGCACCGAATGCGTACTCGACCCAACGGCTGGTCACCGCGGCGTCCGAGCGTGGTCACGACGTGCGCGTCCTCAACACGCTCCGATTCGCCATCGACCTGTCAGGTGACGAACCCGACTTCCAATACCGCGGGAAACCTCTCGACGATTTCGACGCGGTACTCCCGCGCATCGGAGCGTCCATCACGTTCTACGGCTTGGCCGTCGTCCGACAATTCGAACAGATGGACGTCTACACGCCGAACACCGCCGCAGGCATCGCCAATTCGCGGGACAAACTCCGGGCGATCCAGATTCTGTCACGACACGATGTCGGGATCCCGCAAACGATGTTCGTACGCGACCGTGCCGACGTGCTGCCTGCGATCGAACGGGTCGGGGGAGCGCCCGTGGTCATCAAACTCCTCGAGGGCACCCAAGGCATCGGAGTCATCCTCGCACCCGACAACAAGGTGGCAGAGGCAGTCATCGAGACGTTGCACAGCAAACGCGAGAATGTTCTGATCCAACGCTTCGTGGCTGAATCCAAGGGCAAGGACCTGCGAGCCCTGGTAGTGGGGGATCGGGTTGTGGCCGCAATGCGTCGGCGTGCCGTGGGCGACGAGTTCCGATCGAATGTCCACAGGGGAGGCACGACCGAAGTCGTCGAACTCGACGAGGAGACACAGCGGATTGCGGTGCAGTGTGCCCAGATCATGGGCCTCCGGATCGCCGGCATCGACATGCTCGAGAGCGATCGCGGACCGTTGGTGATGGAGGTCAACAGCTCGCCGGGACTCGAAGGCATCGAGGGCGCGACGGGTCTCGATGTCGCCGGTGCGATGATCGACTACATCGAAAGCCAGGTTGCCTTCCCCGAACTCGACATCCGTCAGCGACTCACGGTCAGCACCGGCTACGGGGTGGCAGAACTCCAGGTTCGTGAAGGAGCCGACCTCCTCGGCAAGACGATCGACGAAGGGTTCGGCGACCATGACATCGCTGTGCTGACGCTCACCAGGGGAACGACCGTGATCCCGAACCCACGCAGATCGCGCGACCTGCAGGTCGACGACCGGCTGTTGTGCTTCGGTCGTCTCGATGCGATGCGCGACCTCGTTCCTGCGCGGCGCCGCCGAAGGGCAGCGCCGAAGATCAAGCCCCTGCCCGAGGATCCCATCGGATTGCACGAGGACTGACGGCATGCCCGGCGTTGCGAGGGACCGGTCGACGTGACGACACTCAGAACCCGTGCTGAGGCTCACAACGAGCTCCTCACGAGGCGCCTGGACGTTCTGGTCCCTCAGCTGCTCACCGAACTCGACATTGCCTGCTGGGTGATCATCGGGCGCGAGTACGCCGAAGGACCGGTTCTCCGGTCCATGTTGCCGGCAGAATGGCTGTCTGCCCGCCGGACGACCATGTTGGTCATGACGAGGGACACCCGATGTGCCGTGACCCGGTACCCGGTCGGGGACCTGTTCCGATCGGCGTGGGATCCCGATCAGGACCCCGACCAGTGGAACCGACTCCGTCAGATCCTCGCCGACCTCGATCCGGAGTCCATCGCGATCGAGACATCGCCGCATCAGGCCCACGCCGACGGGCTGACGGCGACACTGGCTGATCGACTCCGGGAGGCTCTCGGCCCGGAATTGTCCGACAGGCTCGTTTCCGGGGCGACGCTCGGCATCCGATGGCTCGAAACACGACTGCCCGAGGAACGGACAACACTCGAATCAGCGACCCGCCATGCCCACGAAGTCCTTCGCCGCGGTCTCAGCACCGAGGCGATCAATCCCGGGAGCACGACCACTGACGACCTGGTGTGGTGGTACCGCGAAGCCGTACGCGACGCCGGATTCGATTCGTGGTTCCATCCGTCGGTCACGATTCAGCGCTCCGGGACCGACCCGAGCCACACCATCGGCCCCGGAGACCTGATCCACGTCGACTTCGGCATCGTGTATCGCGGACTGTGCACCGACCAACAAGAGCACGCCTACGTGCTCAAACCGGGCGAAACGGAACCACCTCCGGGTCTCACTGCGGGGCTCGAGCATGCGAACCGGATCCAGGACATCCTCCTTGGGGAGTTCATCGAGGGACGGACAGGCAACGAGATTCTCGCCGCGTCCCTTCGCACATGTGCAGAGGCGGGCCTCGACGCCACCATCTACACGCACAGCATCGGACTCCAGGGGCATGGTGCGGGGTTGACGATCGGGCTGTGGGACCAGCAGGGAGGCGTCTCGGGTGCAGGGGACCATCGGCTCCATGCCGACACGGCGTATTCGATCGAACTGATGGGGCGGTCGGTCGTGCCACAATGGAATGGTCAGGAGGTGAGCTTCATGCTCGAACAGGACGCTTGGTTCGACGGCTCGACAACCAGCTGGCTCGATGGTCGGCAAACCGAACTCTGGACGATTCAGGGTGGACGCTGATGGGGAAGGCGACGTATCCGGGTCCACCTGCAGCCCTCGCACGGTACGAGCGGATCGTCGCTGCGGTCGGAGATCTGGAGCGGAAAGGCGCCAAGAACCCGTACACATCGCTCAACGGACACATGTTCAGCTTCCTCGACGCGGCGGGAACCATCGCGATCCGGTTGTCGCCCGCCGACAGGGAAGCATGGGCGCTGCGCTATCCGGATGACCCGGTGATCCAGTACGGCAGTGTGATGCGGGGCTACGTCGCGCTGCCAGAAACGGTGTGTGACGACCTGGCCGAGGCCACCACCTGGCTGACACGGAGTCGCTCATGGATTGCGACGCTCGAACCGAAACCGACGAAGAAGTCGAACTAGGGGAGGGCGCGGTCGGGAACTAGGGCAGGTACTGCTCGAGGAGTTCCGTGACGATTCCATCGTTGACGAACAGCCACACGGCACAACCAGCACCGGGGCACTCCTGATAGGAGGTGCCCGACGACGATGGCCAGTCGGTCATCGGGATCTGTTGTGGCGTGAGATCGCCTGTCGCATCGAGCCAGTAGGCCGCTCCGCCCTGGTCAAGGACCACCGAGCGAACCTGTCCGCTGTTGTTGCGGATGTAATAGTCGAGCTCTTCCGTTTCCCCGTCCTGTGCACGGGCGGACTGGGCAGCCTCACCCGTGAAGAAGCAGGCGAGATCGAACCCGATCGAGCCTGCGACGAGCGTCTGTGCGAAGCCGAACCAGACGCCATCGGGGAGCGCGTCGCCCCCAGCCACGCACCCCGAACCGTGTGCCCCGCCGGAATCGGGAAGAGGATCAGGAAAGACGCCGTTGGTCGACACGGAAAACGGCACATCGGGCGGAGCTGTCGTGGTCGATGCTGGCACCGTCGTGGTCGTCGTCGTTGCCAATATCGTGGTGGTCGGGACGACTGTCGGCGACGGAACGAGCGTGGTTGCGGCGGTCGTGACAGGTTGCATCGTCGTCGAAACAGTCGAATCTGAGCCCTGGGAACCACAGCCAGCCGCCACGACGGCGAGAACAGCAAGTACGGAGCGCACCCTCATGTCGCGGAGTGTAGAGCAGCGTCTCTGACAGCGTTCGTGATGTCGGGGGAGGAAACCGCTCCGTGTCCACACTGCGTCCCACACCATACGTGAGGGCCAATGTTACATAACATGGATTATGGGCACTCGGTCCATGGCCCGACAGGACACCTAGGTGATGATGTCGACGGCATCCGATACCGCACGAACCAAGCCGAACCCCAGGGTCCCCGCCAGTCCGACATACCCGAGCGCTGTCGCCCCAGCCATGAAGCCCCTACGCATTTCGATCAGGGACCCGACCCACAGGATCGCCGCGGCAACGATGACCGCCACGAATGACCAGGACGCACCGAGCGGCGCCGCACAGTCACACACGCTTTCACCCTGGAACAGGACGAACGGCACCGTTGCGAACGACAGCAATGCACCCAGACCGGCGATTGCGACGTACAACGCACCCGACCTGCGGTCGTGACCGTCGCTGTCGGGCAACCGGGCGTCCAACCACCCGAACAGCCAGTCGATCGTCACGCCGAAGGCGATGAACAACACCACGATCATGGCGACCACGAGTGGCTGGTTGCCGAGAATGATGAAATCCGGATTGTCCGGATTCATGATGTCCGAGGTCGCGCTCGTGAGGGCGAACAGGACCAGCCCGAAGGCCAAGCCACGCCAGCGACCGGCCCAGCCGAGGAACGGACGAGCCGCCAGATACAGTGCGGCTCCGACGATCCCCGCAAACAGGCCGACGAAGATGACGAGTCCCAGAGTGCCATCGATGGTTATGTCCCCGACCCTGAAGCCGGCTTCGGTCGTCCGTCGAGCGCCGCGGCCGCCCGAAGCGGCTCCTGCAACCCGCATGAAGATCCGGCTGCCCACACCGCCGATCAACAGACCGGCTGCGACGCCGGCAACGCCACCGATCACGACGTGGCGCGCCAGATCGAACCATGAGTCGAATGACGGCCGGTACCTCCACCGGGATGTATCGGTCTCTGGGACGACGTCGGAAGCATTGTCCATGCGCACCCTCGCAGCGATCGAACGGTCAACCCGCCCCGATCCGAGGTCTGGACCACCGAACCGAGTGCGGACTCCCCGACCATACACCCAGTTTCCCTAGGTATCAAGTGGACGATGAAGGATCGCCTGCGTGCAGCTTGCCCGGCTCTAGTACCGCGTGAGGATCTTGACGCCCTCGGTATCGAGCAACGAGAACCGTCGGCCACTCACGATGCGGATCGCAAGGTCGCGGTCAAGCACCTCGCCCACGAGCCCGTCCTTGTCGAACACGATCCATCGATCGAAGATGCGCGTGAACTCACGGTCGTGCGTGATGGCGATCTGGGTGGCATCGAGATCGACGAGCACACGTTCGATCACCTCGATGGATTCAAGGTCAAGGTTGTCCGTCGGCTCATCGAGGAACAGCAGATTCGGCTCCTGGCGTTCGAGGAAGATCAACTGCACCCTGGCCTTCTGCCCGCCCGACAATTGCGTGTACTTGTGGCGATCGTGACGTGCCAGGCTGTAACGGCCAAGCGTCGACCTGATGACCTGGTCGTTGGGGAACTCACGCCCGAGGATGGTCAGCAGATCACCGCTGTCGTCGGGCAAGGTGTTCTCCTGCGAGAAGTACCCACGGACAGCGTTCGGTCCGTAACGCACCGTGGCGCCAGGACTCAACCGATCCTGTATCAACATCTTGAACAGTGACGACTTACCGACACCGTTCTCCCCCAGCAACGCTACGCGATCACCGTGATAGACCTTGAGATCGAACGGGAGGATGAGATCGGGCACCTCGAGGTTCTCGATGCGAATGGCTTCCTTGCCTGCCCGAGAACCGCGGAACTGCGGTGTGATCTCCTTCTCGGGCGGCGGGAGTTCGGGTGGTCCTTCGTCCTTGAACCGCAGCCAGCGAGCTTCGGCGACCCTGGCGCGCTGTGCCGCCGCCTCGCTCGAACCCGAACGGTCCTTCCATGCCTTGTAGTTGCGGTAGAGACGGCGTTCCTCACGCTCCCAGAGCGACACGTCCTTCGCGAGCCGTTCCACATGTCGACGACGAGCCGCACGGAATGTTCGATAGTTTCCCGAGTGCACCCAACTCCCGTTGTGCTCGAGCACGATCATGCGGTCGACCGCCCCACTCAACAAGGTCCGATCGTGTGACACCATCAGGACGGTCTTGGAGGTCCTGCGCAGTTCGTCTTCGAGCCAGTTCTTCGAGAAGAGGTCCAGGAAGTTGTCGGGCTCATCGAGGATCAACGTCGGTACGGATGACAGCAGATAGGCGCGCAGGATGATCGCCTTCCTCTCCCCTCCCGAGAGCTCGCGCAGGAGTCGATCACTTGCGTCGCCGAGGCGCTGACCGAGGACCGCAGACGTGATCTGGTCCCACGACGCTTCTTCCTGGTAACCGCCGAGCTGCTGCCACATCTCAAGGGCGTCACCAAGCTTGTGCCCCACGTCGTGTCCATCAGCCATCATTGCGTAGAGGTTCTGGAGCTTCTCATGCACCGGCTTCAGATTCGACGGAAGCGACAGCGCCAACGCATCGATGACCTTCGCGTTGGCCGCGTCGTCGAACCCCGGATTCTGACGCATGTAGCCGACCTCGGTGTCCGATCGGATCGTGCCGTCATCGAGTGTGAGATCCCCTGCGATGAGGTTGAGGATGGTCGTCTTGCCGACGCCGTTCGGGCCGACGAGTGCCGATACCTGACCGGTCGGTACCTTGAACGAGAGCTCATCGATCACCGATGTGCCATCGGGATAGAGAAAGACCGCGTTCGAAACTTCAATAGCCATGGGGAATCACGCCTGGGCCCGATCAAGCGGGCGGCTGTCGGCCCTCGGCGTCGGCGCGTTGCTCGCCAGCCTCAAGCACGGACACCAGCACGTACACAAGGCCGCCGAGGGGCATCGAGAACACGATCAGCAGCGCCCAGGCCCACTTGGGCATGTAGCGGACGTCATGGAGGGCAAGGTGCCACAGACACCACCCACTGAAAGCTGCGAACACCACGAAAAGTGGCACCCATGCTGCGAGATTCATGTTTCTACTCCGACGGGTTACCCGGTTCAGCTTATTGCCGGCCGGGCGACAGTCACGCCCGACGACCCGCAAGGATCTACTCGATCAGGGCGGATCCCGGCTGGTAGGTCGACCACGCGAACCAGAACGTGTCGAGATGCGGTACCTGTTCGAGTTGTGAGCCCGCCAACGGACCCGACAGTGCTCGGCCGGTGACACTCCATCGCGAACCCGTGGCGGTATCGACGAACATGTCGCCGTCGACATCGAACATCAGCCGCTCCCCCGCGAGCTGTGACCGGAAGACGCCGACCGAGCCCACGTCTCGGCCACCGTCGATCGCTCCGTCTTCGAGTGCCGAAGCCTGACCTGCCCTCCAGAAGATCACGAAG
This sequence comes from uncultured Acidimicrobiia bacterium, assembly GCA_965368815.1. Taxonomy (GTDB): domain Bacteria; phylum Actinomycetota; class Acidimicrobiia; order Spongiisociales; family UBA5794; genus UBA5794. The sequence continues at coordinate 10,935 of CBDUOH010000006.1, read as the reverse complement.
TCCGACGAAGGAACAACGGTGACGTTCGCCTCTCCCCCACTCACTGCCTCGAGTGCATACGCAATGGCGTCCGGCGAGCTTCCGATACCGATGACCCGCTGCATGGCCGCCGCACGGTCGTCGAGGGCGCCTCGGAACAGGAACGGCGAATTGTCGGGCGTGTCGTAGCCCGAGTACGGGTTCCTGCCGTAGTCCCGGGCAAATCCTGCCGCCTCCCAATCGAGCACCTTGCCGGTCGGATACGCCTCGATGAACTCACTCCAGGCCAACAGTGGCGACGGATACGCCCGCAGTTGCTCGCCCACGAGAAGCCCGACGACGGCCTTGCCGTCGAAGTGGGTCCACAGCGATTCCGTTGCCCTGTCATACATCACCAGCGCGGATGCGAAGAGACGTCCCGAGGTGCCGAAGGTCGTCACGTTGCCGTCGATCACCCGCTCGTAGGTGGCGGCCGAGTTGCACAGCGGACAATACGAAACCGTGACGGGCACACCCCCGACGACATCGTTCACGATCTCGTGCCACACCATGGCCCTGATCGGATAGGCACGAGCGTCACCGTCGATCTCAAGCGCCACGACCGCCTCCGCTGCGGGAAGCAGATCCAGGTTGTCGGCGACATCCACGAACGTCGGTTCATCGATCGGAGGGATCCCATCGGGAGGTGGTCCACCTGAAATGATCTGTGTCACGTCGACGAGAGGTTCGGGAAAGGAGGGATCACGGATCGAATCGAGGGCACTCGGACCCTCTGGAAACGCGGTCACTGCCGGGCCGGGTCCTGCCTCGACGAGCGTGCTGCTGGTGGCACGTGCGGGCGTCCGATCGTCGTCGTTGCTGTCGATCGTCGCGTCACCGCACGCGGCGACCACGAACATGGCGGTGGTCACAATGAGCCCGAGTCGGTGCCGTGACCAGCGAGTTCGTGTTGGTGGTGCCATTGCTCCCTACAACGTCGGGGTCGCAAGCTTCCTTCCCTCCGGCCTCTGATGCCGACTGGGTATGGTGCGTCCATGGAATACCCGACCGTCCCCTACCTGCCACCGAGCGTTCCGGATTCGGAACGGGAGTCGACCGCCCGGGCAGTGTTCGCGGAGATGGACAGCCGGCGAAGCGTCCGGGATTTCTCGGACCGCGCGGTTCCCCGCGAGATGATCGACCTCGCCATCATGGCTGCATCCACTGCACCGTCGGGTGCCCACAAACAACCGTGGACGTTCGTTGTCGTCGGCGACCCGGAGGTCAAGCGGCGAATCCGGCTTGCCGCCGAGGAGGAGGAAAAGACGAACTACGAGGGCGGCCGACTCCCGCCCCACTGGCGTGAGGACCTGGCACCGCTCGGGACCGACTGGCGCAAACCGTTCCTTGAAACGGTTCCTTGGCTCGTCGTCGTCTTCGAGCAGCGCTATGGCACGAGACCCGACGGCTCCAAACAACACCACTACTACGTGAAGGAGTCGGTCGGGATAGCGTGCGGCATGTTCATCGACGCGCTGCACCGGATGGGACTCTCAACACTCACGCACACACCGAGCCCGATGCTGTTCCTCAAGAAGTTGCTCAAACGTCCGGACAACGAGAGGCCATTCATCCTCTTCCCGGTTGGCTATGCCGCCCAAGACGCCCGCGTCCCCGATCTGACCCGGAAACCTCTCGGCGACATAGCGGTCGAGATCACCGCGGCGGACCTCGACTAGTCAGCTGAGTCGGTCAGCCTCACCCGGATACGTCTGAATCCACGGCCCTTGTTCTCAGCCTTGGGGATGGTGATGGCCCCGACCTCCCCGGTCTCGCGCACATGCGTGCCTCCGTCAGCCTGTCGATCCAGCCCGACGATGTCGATGACCCGGACCTCTTCGATGTCACGAGGCAGGAGGTTCACCTTCGTCCGGATGAGTGACGGATCCTGGTCGGCGGCATCGCGTGGCAGGAAGGACACCTCGATGTCGCGCCGCCGCGCGAGTTCGGCATTCAGGTCCGCTTCCACCAGCGGAAGATCGTCTGCACTCCAGTCGGGAATGTCGAAGTCGAGCCGTCCCTCCCCCGGTTGCATGTTGCCCCCCGTGACCGGACTCTCGAATCGACGCCAGATGACGCCACACAACGCATGGAGTGCGGTATGCGTACGCATGAGCCGATACCGCCGCTCCCAGTCGAGCGTGCCATCGACGCGGGTTCCCTGCGACGGAAGTCCACCTTCGAGCCAATGCCAGACTCCGTCGGAGTCCTGCGCCACTTTCACGACCGCCAACCGGTCGTCCCCGATGGCGATCGTCCCCAGATCGTGGGGCTGGCCGCCGCCTCCCGGGTAGAACACTGTCCGGTCGAGAAGCACCCGATTCTCATCAGGGTCGGTCTTGACCACGGTGGCGGCCACGGTGGTGGCGTACGCATCGGTCGAATAGATCCGCTCAGTCATACCGCCACCCTAGGTGCCTCAGCACGGGTTCGTTCAATGAGGGGCTGGCGTTCCCGTCGTTGGCGCATCGTTGCTGACGGTCACGCCGTCGGCGATCAGCTGGTCCACTTCGCCTTCCGAGTAGCCGGCTTCCATGAGCACCTCTCGACTGTGCTGACCAAGCAGAGGGGCAGGCAGATCCACGCTCCCCGGCGTTGCAGAAAACTTCACCGGTGGGCCAAGCGTCTTGACCGACCCTGCAACGGGGTGCTCGGTCTCGACGATCATCTCGCGGGCGAGTGCCTGGGGGTCGTCGTGCATTTCGGAGATCGAAAGCACGGGGCCAGCGGGCAAACCCCCCTGATCCAGCGTCGCCAACCAATCGTCGGTCGGTCTCGTTTCGAAGATCTTGTTCAACTCCTCTTCCAACGCCCCACGGTTGGTGTTGCGCATGTCGTTGCTGAGGAAACGCGGATCCGCTGCAAGCGACTCATGCCCGAGAATCGCCAGCAGAAGCTCCCAATTCTTCTGGTTGGCCGCACCGATGTTGATCCAGCCATCGGAGGTCCTGAAGGCTTGATACGGCGCATTCAACGGGTGTGCCGAACCCATGGCACCCGGGGATACCCCCGTGGCGAACGTGATCGCGGATTGCCAGTAGGTGTGCACGATCCCGGCTTCGAACAACGAGGTATCGACCCGCTGACCCCTGCCTGTCCGGAGTCTGTTGGCATACGCAGCAGCCACTCCCATGGCGCCGAGTATCCCAGCGGTGATGTCGGTGACGGGCGCCCCCACCTTCACCGGCGGGCGGCCCGCACCCTCGCCCGTGATCGACATGAGGCCTGACATGCCTTGTGCGATCAGATCGAATCCGCCCCTCTCCGCGTATGGCCCGGTCCGCCCGAATCCTGATATCTCACAGTAGATGAGACCAGGGTTGCGCTCCGACAGGGTCTCGTAACCCAGTCCCAGTTTCTCCATGGTGCCCATGCGGTAGTTCTCGACCACCACGTCGGCGTTGTCAAGCAGTCGGAGGAGTGCCTCCCTGCCTTCAGGGTGCTTCAGGTCGAGGGCGATACCTCGTTTGTTGCGGTTCACCATCATGTAGGCAGCGGGTTCACCATTGATGTCGGGGGGGAGCATGCGCCGAGTGTCGTCGCCGCGCAGCTTCTCGACCTTGACGACGTCGGCGCCCATGTCGGCCAGCATGAGCCCACACACCGGGCCCGCCATGATGTGGGCCAGTTCCACGACCTTACATCCCGCCAACGGCCCCGCAGTGGGCCGGGTCACCTCAGCGGCCCTTCCACAGTGGAGCTCGTTTGGCCAGGAAGGCCTCGAGACCCTCGCGGAAATCCTCGCTCATGTAGCACGAGACGATGAGATCCTCATCCTCAACATCAGCTGCCGCGACAGCCAACCGACGCAGCGCCTCCTTGGTCGCTCGTATGGTCAATGGGGCCTGTCCGGCCAACTGGTGTGCAAGCTCTTCCGCACGGGCCTTGACGTCGTCCGCACCCTCGAGCACCTCGGTAATCAGCCCCATGGTCAACGCCTCATCGGCCCCGATGAATCGGCTCGTGAAGATGATCTCCCTCGTACGACCCGAACCGATCAGGGCAGCGAGTCTCGCGAGGTTCCTGGCCGAGAGGCAGTTGCCCAGGGTGCGGGCGATCGGATACCCGAACTTCAGGTCCCGCGATGCTATGCGGATGTCACATGCGGCGGCGATGCCGGCTCCGCCGCCTGTGCATGCACCGACGAGCGCCGCCACGGTGGGCACCCGACACCGCTCGATTGCTTCAAGTACGGAGTCGATCCGATGTTCGTAGTCGATGGCGTCCTTGGGGGTTGCGAATGCTCGGAACTGGGCAATATCGGTACCGGCAGCGAAGGCCTTGTCGCCGGCTCCGGCCAACACCAGAGCACCGACTTCCCCCTCGTTACCTGCTGTCCTGCAGATCTCGGCCAGCGCCTCATACATGTCGAAGGTCAATGCGTTGCGAGCATCGGGCCGGTTGAACGTGACGAACCCGATGCGATCGCGTACCTCATACAGGAGTGCTCCGCTCATGCGGGCACCTTACCGGTCGAAGACCCCACCGGAGTCACGGCAGCCCCTTTGACGCGAGCCGCCCCACCCGAATCTGTCGCCCCGCGGTGCATGTATCGTCGAACCAATGCAGGTCGACGTGGTCATCATCGGGGGCGGAATCGCCGGACTGTCCACCGCCGCATTCCTCGGCGAGCATCTCTCCGTCGTCGTCATCGAGTCCGAGCCCACCCTCGGGTACCACGCAACGGGACGATCGGCCGCCCTCTACACCGAGTGCTACGGCTCGACGGTCATTCGGCGTCTGGCTCAGGCATCACGCCCGTTTCTCGACAACCCACAGCGCCCGATGTTGCATGGCCGCGGCGTCCTGTTCACGGCTCCGACCGGCGATGAATCAATCCTCGATCGGCTCGCGGACGAGTTCACCCCACTCGTGCCATCCCTCAAGGCGATTTCGTCGGCCGAGGTTGCGGAGTTGTGTCCGTTGTTTCCTGCGTCATTGGTCGCCGGGGGCGTCTACGAGCCTGCAGCGGCTGACATCGACGTGGACCTGCTCCAAACCACATATGTGGCCATGGCCAGATCCACGGGCGTGGAGATACTGGTGAACGCTCCTGTGCAATCGATCGACCAGCGTGGCGAGGGTTGGGCGATCCACGCCGGCGACCACAGGGTCGAAGCGGCGACACTGGTGAACGCATCCGGCGCGTGGGGCGATCAGACGGCATCCTTGGCAGGTGTGTCACCGCTCGGACTCAAGCCCTTGGCACGATCCGTGTTCACCTTCGATCCGGGCGCCGACCCTCGGAACTGGCCGATGGTCATCGACGCCCACGAGCATTGGTACATCAAGCCGGAGGGCATCCACATGATCGGATCCGCAGCGAGCGAGATCCCGACCGATCCCGCTGACGTGCGTGCCGAGGAGATCGATGTCGCCCTGGGCATCGAGCGCATCAACGAGGCCTCGACACTCGCCATCCGTTCGGTCAAGAACACGTGGGCGGGCCTGAGAACATTCGCACCGGATCGCGTCCCGGCCATCGGGCGCGACCCGAGGGTGCCTTCCTTCGTGTGGGTCGTCGGCCAAGGCGGGTACGGGATCAAGACAAGCCCTGCGCTGGGACAGCTTGCAGCGGCCATCGTCGAGGACCGTCCGGCGCCGGCGTTTCTCGCCGATCATGGCATCGACGTGCGTGATCTCGATCCGGCTCGACTGTATGGAGCCGTTGGGTCCTGACCGGTTCGCACCGGGGCACGGGGGGCCGTACCGTCAGGCCGCTCGATCCGACGTGTCGACCGGGGCTCGACGTCCCGCCCGAAGAATCAGGCCGATACCTCCTGCGAAGGCGATGAGCGCGAAGGCAAACCACTGGACGGCGTAGCCGAGGTGGCTGCCCTCGGTGAGCTCCTCGTTCGGGATCGTGACAGGGTCGTCGCCAGGACCCGCTGGACGTTGTTCGTCGAGAAGCAGGGCAAAGGGGAGTACATCTCCCTCGATCCATTCGTCTATGTACCCCAGGTCAAGCCGACTCAATGACACAAGGTGACCATCGTCGGGTTCGGGTTCCGAAATGCGTGACGGCTCCTCCCCCACAGTGAGCCGCCCTTCCACGGTGACTCTGCCCGCTGGCGTTTCGAACCCCTCCATCGGCGGACCAGGAGTGTCGCCCGGCACGATGCCACGCACCACGATCAGGACCGAACCGTCTTCCAGTTCAAGGGGCGTAGCGACCAGTTTGCCCTTGAGATCGCCGTAGACACGCCCGACAGCGACGAATTCATCGGCGGGGCGGTACACACCGTCCACAGTGGCTGCCCGAAATGCAAGGTCCGATGGAACATCGTCGAATTCTGCCCGCAACGACGCCAACGGTCGGGGTGATTCCTGGGATCGTTGCTCGATCTGGGCATTGCGGGCTCGGCGTTCGTCGAGGCGGTCCAACTGCCAGACACCGAGCCGAACGCATCCGACCACGACCAGCAGGGCGACCACGATCGCGGCGATCCATCGGGGACGTCGCAGGATCGATGTGTCGAAGGTCGAGCTCACGTCGTGAGCGTACCGGAGGCTAGATCGAAGCCCACCGGTCGCGCGTGAGTCCGAAGTCCATTTCGTCGTAGCGGACGCCGTGCTTGAGATACACGGAGCGGCGGGTCCCCTCCAGTGTCATCCCGATCTTGCGCGCAACAGCCGCGGACGCACCGTTGGGCCCCATCACCGGCGCCCACAGGGCCATCGCCTCTCGACGCGTGAAGAGCTCGTCGCGCAGGGCACCCGCTGCTGCAGTCGTGATACCTCGTCCCCAATGCACCGGTGTGAGCCACCAACCGATCTCGAATGTACCTGTGCGCTCCCCCGCGAGCCGCGAGGCGCCGACACCACCGACCAGCTCGTCGTCCAGGAAGATTGCGAAGTTCAGAGGCGGCACCTCCTGGATAGTGAACGAGATCCAATCGGTTGCGTCGGCCATCGTGTACGGGAACGGGAACCCGTCCGACATGAACCGACTGATCGACTGGTGGTTCGCCGCGCCCACCAGGTGCTCTGCCATGGCGTGGGTGTACGCGCGGAGTGTCACGGCAGGGTCCGTCGTGGGGATGACCGTCGCAACCGCGTGCGCCGATCCGGAATCCTGTTCTGACGGCCCATGGCGGCCGCCGATGCGCCAGTAGGCGTTGTCCGCCCGATCCATGAAGCCCTCGTCGATGAGGTACCGACGGATGGCCGCGTAGTCGGGGTGGATCAGCTGGATGCTGAAGTTCACGTCGCGCTCGTGATATCGGACACCCGGCTCGAATCGCTGGGCGATGAACTCGAGAACGAGCCTTCGCTTTGTTGCGCTGCTGGGAATCGACCGCAGGCGATCCCCGTCGAAGAATCGGGCGAGCATGTCGATCTCCGAGGTCGTCCAGAGCCCCGCGATCTCGGTCGCCTGCTCGCCTTCTGATGGCATGGCTCTCGCTACGGAGCGAAGTGCTTCGACGACGAGCCTGCCCTCGGCGTCAAGCAGCCCGACGGTCCGCAACGAGCCGATCGCTTCAGCGATCTCGCGTCGCGAGGCGCCCGTCTGGTCTTCGAGGCTGGAGATCGAGACCGGTTGCCCTACAGCGGAGCCAAGAACCGCGAGCCGTAACGGGTCGACGACCTGCTTGAGCAGATCGAATGACGACGGCTCATGGTCAGCCACGACGCCCCCCGACCTGCACGGCTCCCGAACGGCGAGGATCGGCTGCACCGGTGAGCTCACCTTCGGCGGTGAGCACCGCCGCCTGGACCCCACCGAAGTACATCGACAGCTCAGGAAGCTCACGCACGGCCATGTCGACGACACGACTCACATCGATACCGGGTTCGACAGCCAACGTCGGTTCACCGTCGAACACTTCGGCGTGCACCCTCGGCGCGGTGACGGCGTCCTCGATCGACATGCCGCACACGATGTGGTTGTAGAGCACAGACGCAATCGCCGTGGTGATGCGGTCGGCTCCGGGAGATCCGATGGCGATGCGTTCACCTTCAGCGTTGTGCGCGATCGTTGGTGCCATGTTCGAAAGCAACCGGGTTCCCGGCGCAAGCGCGTGCAGCCCTTCAGCGATGAGCTCGACCTCGCCGAGTGAATTGTTGAGTCCGAAGCCGGTTCCGGGGATCGTTGCTCCCGAGCCGTAGCCGGCCGAAGACGTGATGGCACAGGCGAGCCCTGTGTCGTCCACTGCTGACACATGGATGGTCGACGGTGATCGTTGCATTGCGGCAAGGTCGCCGCGGTCTGCCATGGCTGCCAGCTCTTCGGCAGCAGCGAAACGATCACGGTCTCCGTCGAGATCGGAGCGGCGGAAGGAGAACACCGCCGCTTGCGCCGCTGCCATGGAAGCGACATCGTCGGCGGACCACCCACTGAGATCCAGACGGTCGATCAGGGTGATCAGCGCGGCGGCTGTGATCCCACCGACCGCGGGCGGTGCGTTGGTGGCGATGTCCCAACCATGGAGATCAACCCGGGACGGAGGTCTGACGACTGCGTCATATGCCTCGAGGTCGGCTCGGGTGATGAGCCCGCCGCGCTCCGTGGATGCACGCACGAGCGCCTCACCGAGTTCCCCCGAGTACAACAACGCGGCGCCTTCCGAAGCGAGTGCGTCAAGCGTCGTCGCGAGCTGCGGGATCGTGACAATGTCACCCTCGCGGACTGGCGACCCGTCCGCCCTGTGGTAGGTCGGAGCCGTTTCGGGGTCCCAGCCGTAGACGACATCGTGAGCGAACCCGAGGTAATAGTCGGTTGCCGACGACACAGGGAACCCCTGCCTCGCAAGCGCTGCCGATGGTTCGAGCAGGTTGGACCACGGGGCAACCCCGTACCGCGCATTGGCCACGTCAAAACCGGCGAAGGCACCGGGGGTTGCGATGCTGCCCCATCCGACAATCGTCTCCATACCGCCGCCGTATTCCATCCACACTCGGGACGTGGACACCTCGACGGCATCGCTGCGGTGTCGTCCCGGCATCTCGGCGTAGGCATCGACAACGACCGGGCTGCCGTCCGCGGGCCAGACCGTGATGAACGCGCCGCCTCCGGGCGAGACGATGCCGAGCTCCGTGGTCATCGATGCAACAGCCGCCGCGATTGCGACGTCGACGGCGTTTCCGCCCGCATCGGCAACGGCGGTGCCAGCGTTCGCGGCGACTTCGGAACCGGCTGCGACAAGGGTTTCAGGCATCTGGCAACTCTATACCGACGACCGGCGGTTGCTTGTGGGGTCCTCGATCACCGTCGTCCTTATGCAAATGCGCGTGCCGCAAGTTCGCCATTCGTCACGGGCAGGAGCCCTGTCGCCCCTGAGACGATCTCGAGTGCGTCGTCGAGCACGCCCCACAGGTCGTAGTTCTCGATCTCCCAGCTGTGCCCCCAGAGGTGCATCACACCGCCCGACCGCTCGGCGTCGCGGGTCGCCGTTTCAACAAGCTTCAACAGGTCGGTAGCCCGACCATACGTCGTCAGCCACCGACCGAGCCCCGACACATTCAGTTCCTTGACGGCATGCGACACATGCACACGCGGACCGTGTGGGTACATCTGGATCGTGACAGGCATTCTGAACGGGTCCGACCCGACCGTGTTGCGAAAACCGACCGTTGTGCGTCCGATGCGATAGCCGGCGCCCCTGACAGCCTCGCTCGCCTGCTTGTTGAAGCGCCCGAACGGGTAGCAGAACGAGGACACCTCAGCCCCGACGAGGGTCTCAAGTCTTGTCTTGCTTTCGGTGAGTTCCCATCGCAACGTGTCGCCGTCGATCGCCGTGAGATCCGGGTGGGTCATCGTGTGCGATCCGATCTCCATCCCAAGATCGATGATCGCTGCGGTCTCCGACTCGCTCGCCGAAGGGAATTGGTCGGCGGCCACCGACCAATACATGGTTCCCGTGAGACCGTGGCTCCGAAGCGCCGAGGCAAGTTTCAGGTCGAGGGATCCGCCGTCGTCCCAGCTCGTCGTGACGAAACCCGGCATCAGTTTCCCGCTCGCAACGCCATCAGATCAGAATCCGGTCGAGCCGCTGACGGGGAACCAACCGGACTGGCCCCCGGTCCATTGGTGGTCCGCGTTGCCCTGCGTGTTCGTGTATCGGAAATACATCGTCCTGGATGATGGCCGGAACAGGGCCGGCGTGAAGGTGCCGTTCCCATTCCAGTCCCCGGCAACCAGTCGGTCGCCGGGGTCCCCGAAGAGGAACTGGTTGTGGGCGTTTCCGGCGGTGTGTGTGTTTCGGTAATAGACCAAGCCGGTGGTTTCACGGTGCAATCCGACGGTTTCGACCCCGTCGTTGTTGAAGTCCCCGACGAACGGCTTGTCTCCCGGATTGCCGAACACGTATGACGTCTCGGCGGCACCAAGGCCACCGTCGTTCGCCCCGAGTTTGTTGATGATGTAGAAGGTCTGGTTCGAAGGTCGGTAGATGGATACGGTGTCGAACCCGTCGCCATTGAAGTCTCCCGCTATCGGGACATCGCCGGGATTCCCGAAGAAGAACCGGATGTCGGCCACACCCTGTGTGTTGGAGTTCCTGAGATACACGAACCCGTCCGACTGTCGGTAGAGCCCCGGAGTCTCGATGCCGTCCCCGTTCCAATCGCCCATGAACGGGTAGTCCCCCGGATTACCGAAGTAGAAGGTCCACGCAAGCGCACCGGCGCTGTTGTAGAGGTACCACCGCCCGGTGGTCCGGTCGACCAGCCCGATCGTCTGGCCGTCAACGGCGTCCTCGACGAACACAACTCCGGTCTTGGTCTCACCGTTCTCGACTTCGTCCCGCACGGTTGCCGAGATCGTGTAGGCCCCGGGCGCAGCGTATGTGTGGGTGCTCGAGAACGAGAACTCGGTCACCGGAGTGATGTTGATCTCCGTCGCGGGGGTTCCGTCGCCCCAGTCGATCGTCACCGAGTGTGGATCGGCAACACCCGGGTCCTCATACTCGCCGTAGA
>CBDUOH010000005.1:0-47038 GCA_965368815.1 uncultured Acidimicrobiia bacterium | reverse complement strand
CGATGTCGAAGTTGATGGAGGGCGAGATGCACAAGCTCGTCCACCTCGAAGAGCACCTCCACCAAAGGGTCATCGGCCAGAACGAGGCCGTCCAAGCGATCTCGAACGCCATCCGCAGATCGCGGGCTGGCCTTTCGGACCCGAACCGCCCGATCGGATCGTTCTTGTTCCTCGGGCCCACCGGTGTGGGCAAGACCGAACTCGCACGAGCGCTCGCCCAGTTCCTGTTCGACGACGAACGCGCCATGGTCCGGATCGACATGTCCGAGTACATGGAGAAGCACGCCGTCAGCCGCCTCATCGGCGCGCCTCCCGGGTATGTCGGCTATGACGAAGGCGGTCAACTCACGGAGGCGGTGCGGCGTCGTCCGTACTCGGTGATCCTCCTCGACGAGGTCGAGAAGGCCCACCCCGACGTGTTCAACACCCTCCTCCAGCTTCTCGATGACGGGCGGTTGACCGACGGGCAGGGCCGGACGGTGGACTTCACGAACGCCGTTCTCGTCATGACGTCAAACCTCGGGTCCGAGTTCATCGATCCCGACCTGCCTGAGCCGGTCGTCGCAGACCGTGTGATGGGAGCAGTCAAGGAGCACTTCCGACCCGAGTTCCTGAACCGCATCGACGACTCGATCGTGTTCCATCGACTCACGCGGGATGACCTTGCACAGATCGTGGTGGTCCAGTTCGAGATCCTCCGCCGGCGGATAGCCGACCGGGGTATCGACCTCAAGCTGTCCGAAGACGCGATCGACTGGTTGGCCGACAACGGCTACGACGCTTCGTACGGCGCGAGGCCACTCAAGCGCCTCATCCAGACTGCGATTGCCGATCCACTTGCATCACGGGTGCTCGAAGGCGACATCACCGACGGAGCAGTCGTGACCATCGACACGGACGAGTCCGGGCTGACGTTCACAACGGTCTGATGTTGACGATCTCAACCATTGGTGCCGACGCGATGAGGGCATCGAGTTCGGCCTGACTGTTGTACCAGCTCGTGGACGGATCCGTGAACACCCGATGCCGGATGTCGCGATCGTGGATCTCGATGGCGTTGGCGAGGAATTCACCGTGCGTCGTCGTGATGAGGACGGAATTGTCGGCCCGGATGTTTGCCAACCAGTGACGACGGCCGGGCGTCCCTGTGATCACGAACCGACCGTCCACGTGGAACCACCAGATCTCGATCGTCCGATGCTCACCGGACTTGTTCCCGATGGTCGTCAGGTCGATGGTTCGCGTCGCTGCCAACTGCTGAGTCATGGTCTTCGTGAGTGTCATGGTGTCAATCTACGACTTCAACCACACTTGAAGTCAAGGGACAATCTTCGGACTAGGGACAGCTCGGGCGCCAGTCGGTGTTGCCGAAGACGGCGATCGCGATGTTGTGGAGATCCGGGTCGTATGCCCGAAGCTCCTCTCTCGTATCAACGTGGTTGTGCGACGAGTTCGCCGGGCGGTCATCTGGTTCTTCAAGGTTCGCATCGAAAAAGCTCTGGACGCCCTCGGCCCAATATTCATAGGAGTTGATCTCGGCAAGCGTGTTCTGCCACAGCCCCGAAGCGATTGCCACCTGGTACGCCCGCTCGATGGATGCATCCGTCACCGGGTCGACAATCGCGAGCCCGAATCGCCGAATCGCGCTCGCCATCGCCCTGAGGAATTCATCCTCACCTTCGTAGAAGTCGCCGTCGAGACACAACAGGTTCTCCTCGGCACCTGCGATCACCGGTATGAGGTCGGTGCCGGGGAACGACCGACCGCGCCGGTTCCAGTCGGTACCGGGGTACAGGTCGAACAGATCGCTGAATTCGGCGAGCCTCGTGATGCGCTGCCCATCGGCTATGACCCGGGCACTGATTCCGCCGTCGACGAAGCTTTGCACAAGATCGGGCCGCCCGACCAGCATGTTGTATATGCGATCAGCCATCTGATCGATTGCAGCCGTTTGCACTTCCTCCGCAGCGTGGATGTCGATACCGAGCACGGTGCACGTGTGCACATACCCCTCCACATCCGATGTCGGAGCCACGACGCAATCATTCGTCGGCAGAGGAACCGTCGTTGTCGTGGTCGTCGTCACCGGGGGCACCGTCGTGGTCGTCTGCGGGGACGGAGGAAGTGTCGTGACCGGCGGTGCCGTCGGGGTGGTTGCGGTCGTCGTGGGGTCCGACACCGGTGTGCACGCGGCAACGAATACCACGACCGACAGGCCCACCAACCAGATGAAGCGATTCATTGGGCTGGAGCATACGGCGACGAGCCCCGATTCTCGGCACCGTGCACCTGTCGCCGGAAACCGGTTGACAACTCGTTGAATCCTTGATATCTGTATAAACAAGGTATTAGGGAAACACCGATAGTAGGCGACGCAATATATGCCGAGAATGGACCACAGATCCCAGCTTCTCAAGGGCGTGCTCGACATGTGCTTGCTGTCGATCATCGATGAGGAGCCGAGCTATGGGTACGAAATGGCAAGCAAACTGTCGAGACGGGGCCTCGACCTTGTGAGCGAGGGTTCGATATATCCGACCCTCTCCCGGATGCAGCGGTCGGGCCTCATCGAAGGCTATTTTGTCGAAGCAGACGGTTCCGGACCACCCCGCAAGTACTACCGGATAGGCAAGGAAGGCCGCAGAACTCTCAAGGAATGGAAACAGGAATGGTTCAGTCTCAGCGAGGGCGTGAACCACGTCGTGAAGGGAGAATCGGGTGACCGGTCTGACCAGTGAACAGATTGTCGATCGGTGCCGAACGTATTGGTTGGCGTCAGGCGTCGACAGCGGTACCGCATCGGATATGGCGATCGAGCTTCGATCGCACCTCCAGGACGCCATGCGCGAAGGCAAGGCGGTCGAGTCCGTGGTCGGTGGCGACATCACGTCGTTCGCCGAGGAATGGGCCGACGCATACCGGGGTGACCACCCCGTTCCGGCCGACCCTCCGACGTCTCGAGGGACAGGCGAAGCCGCAAGAGCCAATATGGGTCTGTGGCTCGGCGTCGCGGGAATCACACTCCTCGTCGTACTCACCGCGGTCCTGGCGCCACGTGACGACACGATTGATCAGGGGGCATGGACCGCCGTCTGGCTGGTCGCTGCTGCCGTGCTCGCCATCGGCGAGATGGTGACGGCCGGATTCTTCCTGCTGCCATTCACCGTCGGTGCTGGCGCTGCCGGCATACTCGCCATCGTCGGTGTCTCGATTCCCGTGCAGATCGTCGCTTTCGTGGTGGTTTCCGTACTCGTACTGTGGCTGCTCCAGCGATTCGCGAGGAAGGACATCCACGGCGACCTTCTTCCTGTCGGTGCCGCTCGCTACATCGGGGCGACCGCAGTGGTCACGGATACGGTCAACCGGGTCACCGGCTCGGGACGTGTCATGATGGGGACCGAGGATTGGCGGGCGACAACGGACTCATACGACGAGATCGGCATCGGTACCGAGGTCCACGTTGTGGAGGTTCGGGGAGCCAGACTCGTGGTCGAACCCGCGAACCGATGACGCATCACACGATCAACGGCCAGGAAACAGGACACGAACAAAGGAAGGGGCAAATATGGAAGCGGCAGTGATCATCTTCATCTTGATCTTTGCGCTTGTCATCTATGTGGCGCTGGCGATCAAGATCATCCAGCAGCACGAACAGGGTCTGACGGAGCGATTCGGACGGTATCGCAGGACGCTTGATCCTGGATTCCAGATGATCATCCCGTTCATCGACAAGGTGCAGAAGATCGACATGCGTGAGCAGGTCGTCGACGTTCCGCCACAGGAAGTCATCACAAAGGACAACGTGGTGGTGACGGTTGACGCCGTCGTCTACTACCAGGCGACCGATCCCGTGAAACTCGCGTACAACGTTCGGAACTTCATCGTCGCGGCCACAAAGCTCGCACAGACGAACCTGAGGAACGTCATCGGTGACATGGACCTCGACGATGCGCTTACCTCACGCGAGACGATCAACACGGAACTCCGGGTGATCCTCGATGAGGCGACCGACGTCTGGGGCACGCGGGTCGTTCGCGTCGAGATCCAGCGTATCGATCCGCCCGCCGACGTCACGGACGCCATGCATCGCCAGATGAAGGCCGAACGTGATCGTCGTGCCATCGTGACCGAGGCCGAAGGTGAGAAGCGCTCTGCGATTCTCAAGGCCGAAGGTGTCAAGCAGTCCAGGATCCTCGACGCCGAAGGTCAGGGTGAGGCAATCAAGACGGTCGCCGATGCCCAACGGTACGAGAAGGAGACGATCGCTGAAGGTGAGGGTCGAGCCATCGAACGGGTGTTCAAGGCCATCCACGAAGGTGATCCGACCCCGGACCTCATCGCCATCCGATACCTGGAGGCTCTCCAGGGCATCGCAGATGGCCAGGCAACGAAGATCTATCTCCCCATGGAGACCACGTCGATTCTCGCCAGCATCGGGGCGATGGGCGAGCTCTTTGCGGACTCGCAACGCGACGTCCCACAGGGCTAGCAACGCCGACACAATCGTCGCCAATACGGCGATCGATCACCCAAGGAATCGGAGGGCTTCACCGCTCTCCGATTCTTTGCGTACCGGGGGTTGCACATTGGTAACTTTCTGGTTACCATTTGTCGCATGACGACGGCAACTCTCGATCGGACATTCTCAGCCCTGGGCGACCCGGTGCGGCTCGAGATCGTGCGTCGCCTCGCCGCCGAGCCCGCAACGGTCTCCCAGATCGCCGAACCGTTCGACATGTCTCGACCTGCGATCTCCAAACATCTGCGTGTTCTCAAAGGGGCCGGAGTCGTCGAGTCTCGCACCGAGGGTCGCCAGAACTGGTATTCGGTGTCCGACGGTGCATTCGACGACGCCGTCGATTGGCTTGCAGACATCCAAACGATGTGGTCCGGCGCGTTGCTGGCACTCAAGGCACTCATCGAGGAGGAGCATGATGGCGACGGTGACTGACAAGGTGACGATCGCGGCGGATCCCGAAACCGTGTTCGCTGCCTACACCGCCAGGATGGGTGAGTGGTGGCCGTTCCAAGGCACGTACCGATACACATTCGCTCCCGAGGGCACCTCCCCGGACGGCATCTTCATGGAGGCCGGCGAGGGTGGGCGCTTCTACGAGCGCTGGGCAGACGGCACCGAGCATCAGATCGGCATCGTGAAGGTGTGGAAGCCACCGAGCGAGGTCGTCTATACGTGGGAGGTCGACGGGTGGTCGGCGCCGTCGACCGTGACCGTTCGTTTCGTGGCCGAAGGAACATCGACCACGGTCATCGTTGAGCACAGTGGGCTCCCTGATGACCAGACTGCAGCCGGGTACTCGACCGGACAAAAGGAGATCCTCGCGGTCTTCGCCGAATATGTGGGAGGGTGACGCAATGCCATACATCAACTATGTCGAATTCAACGTCGGAGACGTCAAGGCTTCACGGAAGTTCTACAAGGACGTCTTCGGATGGGACCCACAGGAATGGGGCGATCCCGACTATCTCGTGGCGGCACATGGTGATGAGCCGGGGATAGACACAGGAATCACGAAATCGCCTGATGGCGAACCGATGACGGTTGCGGTCATCAGCGTCGATGACATCGACGGATACCTCGCCAAGGTCCTCGTGGCTGGCGGCAACATCGTTGTTCCGAAGTTCCACATCGACGGAGTCGGCGAGGCAGCCTACGTGGTTGACACCAACGGTCTCATGATCGGCCTGCATCAGCCCGAAACCAAGGCGTAGCGTCCAGCAGGTCCGAGTTTCCGGGTCTTCTCGGGGTCGCTAGGTGCGGCTGGAGACGAGCAGATCCGCCATGACCTGCGCGACACATATGACCGCGACCAGGGACACGACCACGGTCGGGCCGAGCCCACCGAAGAGACCGACGAGCGTCACTGCGCCTACGCCGATGAGGCGGACCGTGATCACCGAACCGCGCTGGGTGTCGTCTGCCCGACGCGACGCCTCGAGCACGATGGCCATGGCGAAGAATGCGACCCCGATCGCCCCCACGAGACCCCAGTTCTGGGCCGATGTCCACTCCTCGGGGTGTGCGGCTGCGGTAATCGCGTGTTCGACCCCGACCCCGGCCATTGCGATCGCAATCGCAAGGGGCAGGTGTGTGTAGATCCACACGGTCGGACGCCAGTTCTTTGCGCTGCCCCGCCTCCGGACGTTGAAGCCATCGAGGTTGTCGAAGTAGATCCACCAGAGGCTGGTTGCGATCATCACGCCGAGTACTGCCGTGATCGTCGACGCAACATCCCAGTTCACATGGCTCAACCCGAGGATGGCAGCGGCAATCGACTCGCCGAGAACGAGGATCGTGAAGAGCCCGAAGCGCTCGGGGAGGTGCGACACATCGAGTGGGACGGCCGCCTGTTCGCGTCGCATGACGTACGGGGTGATCAGATCGATCGCGAGTGCGATCCCCCAGATCCAGAACCGGACCGACTCCGGCACGAAGATGGCGATGGTCCAGAATCCCGCTGCGACACCGAACCCCTTCAGGTAGCCGGCACACAGGCGTCGTGCCTCGGTGACATGGCGATATGCGCGCGCGTAGAGCCAAAGCAACATGAGACGGGCCGCTGCGTATCCGATGGCAAACGCGAGCGTCGAGGCAGACTCGCCGGTGGACAGCGACGCTGCGATCACAACGATCGCAACGATCTGGGCGGCGGCGAGATTCCGGTACACGAAGTCGTCGGTGTCGAACCGATCGGCGTAGAACGTGTGACTCGCCCACAGCCACCACAACAACGTGAAGTAGGCGGCGTACGAGACGACACCCTCCCACGATGTGTCGGCCAGGAGCCTTCCACCGAGCACCGCAACAGCAGCGACGAACACGAGGTCATAGAACAGCTCGAGCCATGTGGCCGATCGCTCGGATTCGTCAGCCGTCCTCAGGCTCGGGGGTCGGATAGCCGCCAGCCTCACAGCGGAATCCTCAATCCGGGACTCACCGCGACGGTGTTGTCGAAACCACGTCTGGCCTCGACGAGCATCGCCTCTATCTCATCATCCGCCCGGGTCGGGTCGTGGCTCGTCAACAGCAACTCCGCAACACCCAACCGCCGCGCCATCGCCACTGCGTCCTCCCACGTGGAGTGTCCCCAGCCCTCATGACTCGCTGCTTCATCGGGAAGGTATTGCGCATCGTGCATCAGGACATCCACACCCTGGTTGGCCGCCACGATGAGATCGTCGCACTCGGGAGCGGATTCGTGATCGGTGACAACCGCCAGCGATCGACTTGGGCCATCGATCCGATACCCCACGGCACCCTGGGGATGCTGGACCTCAAAGGCGGTCACAGTCACCGGACCGAGCGTTGTCGGCTCACCAACGGAGCCGAACAGGATTGGTTCGGGCGCGTCATCCAGCGAGACGGGGAACCACGGGGGTCGAATGGCTTCACGGAGCATTGGTTCCGGATCACCTGGCCCGTAGAACGCAAGCGAGCACGCACCGGCCCACACCTCGCCAAGCATCGATATCCCTTGGATGTGGTCCCAGTGGTAGTGCGTGAGAAAGATCGGAAGGGACTTGGGAAGGTCAAGACCGTGGTTGTGGAACGAGATGAGGCCGGATCCGGCATCGATGAACGCCATGACCGTTGAGCCGTTCACAATCGCGAGCGACGTCGTCGAACCGCCGTAGGTGAGGTACTCCTGGCCGGACACCGGAATCGATCCTCGGGCCCCGAGAACGACTACGGCAACATCAGCGGGCTGATCGATGGTGGACACCGGACAGAACTTAGCGTTTGTACCAACGGCAAACCAGCCGAACCTTCGGTAGGCTCGAATCGCTTCGCAACGAGAGCAACGGGCAGACAACGATGCAGGTGCCGATCGATGGGTAAACCCATCATCCTCAGCGTGGACGACGATCCACAGGTGTTGGCAGCGGTCAGGAGAGACCTCCAGACACGCTACGCCTCGGACTACCGCGTCGTGGGTGCGTCGTCGGGACAGGAGGGTCTTGCCACCGTCGGGGAACTCAAGGCACGCGGTGACACGATCGCCGCCTTCGTCGTCGACCAGCGCATGCCGGGGATGACAGGAACCGAGTTCCTCGAACAGGCGATCGTCACCTTCCCCGACGCCAAGCGGCTGCTGCTCACGGCATATGCGGACACCGAGGCTGCCATTCAGGCGATCAACGATGTGGGTCTCGATCACTATCTCCTCAAGCCCTGGGATCCACCCGATGAACGCCTCTATCCGGTGCTCGACGACGTCCTCTCCGACTGGCATGCGACGATCGGGCCCACGTTTGACGGCATCCGGATCATCGGCGCCACATGGTCCCCTGCGACCTACGAGACGAAGAAGTTCCTTGCACGCAACGAGGTTCCGTACCAGTACCTCGACGTGGAACGCGATGCCGACGCCGCATCGATGGTGGCGGCATCAGATCGGGACGCGACCGATCTCCCCCTCGTCATCTTCGAGGACGGAACCCGGATGTCGAACCCGACCTGGTCTGCGATTGCGGACCGCATCGGTCTCCACACCACCGCAGACGCGCCGTTCTACGACCTCGTCATCATCGGAGGGGGCCCGGCAGGGCTTGCAGCTGCGGTGTATGGATCGTCCGAGGGGCTCACAACTGCTCTCATCGAGAGGGAGGCGCCCGGCGGGCAGGCAGGCACCAGTTCGCGGATTGAGAACTACCTCGGGTTCCCCAAGGGGCTTTCGGGGGCCGATCTCGCCAGGCGAGCCATCGCGCAGGCGACACGGCTCGGAGCAGAACTCCTCACCGCTGCCGAAGTACGCAACGTGACCGTGGAGGGTGGCACCAAGACCGTTCATCTTTCGAGCGGTTCCGAGCTCAAGTGCAGCGCCCTCATCGTCGCAAGCGGCATGACCGTCAGACGCCTGTCCGTCCCGGGGTACGAGCGCTACGAGGGCGCAGGCGTCTACTACGGAGCGGCAGCAACCGAGGCAGCGACGTTCAAGGACAAGCCGGTGTTCGTCATCGGCGGTGCCAACAGCGCCGGGCAAGCCGCCGTCATGTTCTCGAAGACCTCAAGCTCTGTCACTCTCGTGGTTCGTGCGGAATCCCTCGAGGAGAAGATGTCGCAGTACCTGATCGACCAGATCGCGGGGATCGACAACATCGAAGTCCTCACGGCAACGACGGTCAAGCAGGTGACGGGCGACAACAAAGTGGAGCAGATCCACCTTGGACGGGTCGACAGCGACGAGGTGGATGTCAGAGATGCATCGGCCCTGTTCGTGTTCGTGGGGGCCATCCCCCATTCGGACTGCGTCTCGCAACTGGTTGCCACCAACGACCGGGGGTTCATCTATACGGGAGAGGACGTCAAGGTGTTCACCGACGCGTGGCGGGAGCGCAGGGACCCGTACCACCTTGAAACATCAGTGCCGGGTGTGTTCGCCGCGGGTGACGTCCGCGAGGGAGCGATCCGACGGGTTGCCAGCGCGGTCGGTGAAGGCAGCGTCGCCGTCACGTTCGTCCACCGATATCTCGCCACGGTATGACCGCCTTCGATCTCCGGTCGGTGCCCTTGTTCGAGCACCTACCCGACGCCGACCTGGACCGGTTGTCCGAGTCTCTCGGGGCGTGCACCCTCGCTGAAGGCGAGACGCTGTTCGCGGAGGGTGATGAGGGTGACCGCGCCTACATCATCACCCAGGGCGATATCGAGATTCTGAAGGAAACCGTTGGGCGACAGGTACGGATCGCGGTCCTGACGACCGGAGGCATCCTCGGTGAGATGGCATTGCTCACAGGTGAAACCAGGAATGCCACAGCTCGTGCCCTCACGGCATCGGAATTGGTCTCGATACCGAAGGCTTCACTCGACAGCGTCGTTTCGGAGAGCGCACCCGCAGCCAGGGCTCTCTTCGATGTCTTCCTCAAACGGTGGGGCGAGCAGGAGGACCGGCTGCGTCAGTCCGAACGCATGGCCCAGATCGGCGTGCTCACAGCTGGGCTCGCACATGAGATGAACAACCCGGCGTCCGCCGTCACCCGCGGAGCCGAGCAACTCCGCCCCGCCATCGAGACCTATGTTGCTGCGGCACGGAACATCCCCGACGGTGCCGAACCTGCGTTGACGCTGTCAGGCAGGGAACGGCCGATCC
Organism: uncultured Acidimicrobiia bacterium; assembly: GCA_965368815.1. Classification (GTDB taxonomy): domain Bacteria; phylum Actinomycetota; class Acidimicrobiia; order Spongiisociales; family UBA5794; genus UBA5794. Next base: position 36,929 of record CBDUOH010000005.1, on the reverse strand, counting down.
TGTCGGGTATCGAACAGTCCGACAGGGAATTCCAGCTCGAGGAAGCGTTCGACCGTGCGAACATCGCCGAGGGGTGGCGATACGCATCTTCGCTCGCGGCGGCAGGAGTCACGGCGGACGAGGTGGATGGCTTGCCGAGGGACATCGCGGCAGTCACCGTCGCCGTTCTGGCGGCAGAAGCAGATGTCATCGCTCTGATCAACGAGGTCGATGAGGGCTCCAAACGGCTATCGGAGCTGGTTGGCGCGTTGAAGAGCTACTCGTTCCTCGACCAGGCGCCGGTGCAGGAGGTCGACGTGGTGCGTGGCATCGAGGACACACTGTTGATCCTGCGCTCGAAGACCAAGAACATCACCGTGGAGCGTCAGTACGCACCCGACCTGCCACTCATCACGGCGTACGGCAGCCAACTCAATCAGGTGTGGACCAACCTGATCGACAACGCATCTGACGCATTGGCTGAGGCCGAAACCGACAATCCGCAGATCACGATCTCAGCCGAACGGCACGAGCATGCCGTCGTCGTGACCATCGAGGACAATGGTCCGGGCATACCACCCGAAGTTCGGGAGCACATTTTCGAGGCGTTCTATACCACCAAGGAGCCAGGGAAAGGGACCGGATTGGGCCTCGACTCGGTCTACAGCATCGTGGTCAACCAGCATCGGGGTTCCATCGAGGTCGAAAGTGAACCCGGATCGACGCGCTTCATCGTGAAGATCCCGATCGACCTGGATCACACCGCGTAGACCTCACCACAGGCAGCTGGGCCGTGTATCGTGCCCGCCATGGACGAGATTTGTCAGCATCTGGCCTCGATGCCGCTCGGCGACATGCCCGAAGGTGGGTGCGAGGATTGCCTCAGGATTGGCGACACCTGGGTGCACCTCCGGTACTGCGTTACGTGCGGTGGGACCCGTTGCTGTGACGATTCGAAGAACAAGCACGCCAGGGCGCACTGGCACACGACGGGACACGGCGTCATCAGATCCAAGGAACCCGGTGAGCATTGGGCGTACTGCTACGCCGACGATTCGATCGTGAACACCAACCGGCTCTGATTGCTCATGTGTCCTGTTGCGGCTCACCCGTCGGTTCGCCGCCATCAGGGTCGCTGTAGCCGAGATCGACCTCAACGGCACTCCCCCCGGACCCGCCCACTCCCGCAGCGGTAGCAGGCTGGGGTGACAGCAGGGTCAGCGCTCCACCGACGGTGCGTCGCTCGCCGCGTTTCTGTGTGTACCACACCCAGGCAAGCCCGAAGATCACAGCGCCAACCGAAACCCATCCGTTGCGCGAGATCCCGAGGAACCGGAACGTGGTGTCGGTGCGCATGAGCTCCATCAGGAACCGGATGACGGCATACAGGGCCACGTACAGCCCGAACGAGGCACCCTTGAAGAGCTTCCCCCGGCGTTCGAGGATCAGGATGACCGGAACGAGGATGAGTGCATTCCACAGCGACTCGTACAGGAATGTCGGATGGAAGGTCTCGAACTGGAGATACTCGGCCGGCCGTTGGGCGGGATCGATGATGATGGCCCATGGCAGATCCGAGGGTGTGCCGAACAGTTCCTGGTTGAAGTAGTTTCCCCAGCGGCCAATCGCCTGGGCAAGGGGTAGGCCGATGGCAACCGCATCACCGACGGCAAAGACATCCCCGTCCCAGCGGCGCATCAGATAGATGATCGTGACGGCACCGAACAGGATGCCGCCGTAGAGGGCCAGTCCGCCTTCCCAGAGATACAGAGCCGCCCACGGGCGGCCCTCGAAACGGGCCGTGTGCGTCACGACATAGCCGGCACGCGCCCCGAGGAATCCGATGACGACCCCCCAGATGGCCACACGCTCGAACATCTCGCCCGAACCACCGAACCGCGTGTATCGATGGCGTGAAACGATGATCGCGACGATGACACCGAGCGCAATCAGAATTCCATAGAAGTGGATCGTCAGGGGCCCGATCTCGATCACGTTCTGGGACGGTGATGGGACTGCGGCGAGGATGCCTGACACGTTCATGCCTGGTACTTCTCGGCGAATTCCTTGAACGCTTCGAATGCCTTGGCGCCGTAGACGGTTCCGGGCCCGCCCTGCATCATGATCGCCACGGAAACCGCTTCCGCAACCTGCTGCTCGGTGACCCCTGCCCTCGCCGCTCCCCTCGCATGACTCGCGATGCAGGCGTCGCATCGTTCCGCGATGCCATACGACAAGGCAATCAGTTCCTTGACCCCCGTGGAGAGCTCACCGTCTGACAGCGCTTCTTTGTGCATCAACCGATACCCGTCGTACGTCCCGGGAATCAGCTTGCGTAGTTCACCGGCGGTCGCGTTGTAGCGCTGTGCCTCATCGTGATAGTGGCCCATGTGCCCTCCTTCGGCCCCACAGCCTATGGGAGCTGAAGGATTGGTTCTGCATAGAGTTTGCGTCAGTCACAGAATGCGGAACGACGAACCGACGAGCGGTATTCCATGAGGAGCAGCGATGAGCGACACGAAGCAGCGGGCAGAGGCACGATTCGACGAACACCGGGCTGCGCTCGAGGAGCTGTCCACATGGATGTATCACAACCCCGAGATCGCGTACGTCGAGTTCGAGACATCCGCAAAGATGGTCAAGGCACTCGAGAACGGCGGGTTCGACGTCGTGTATCCCGCGTACGGTCTCGACACCGCGTTCGAGGCCACCATCGGCTCGTCCGGCCCACGGGTCGTGATCTGTGCCGAGATGGACGCGCTGCCTGAAGTCGGCCATGCGTGTGGTCACAACATCATCGCCACCGCGGGCATCGGCGCGGGACTCGCGCTCGCCCCGGTCGCTGAAGAGCTTGGGATCCGGGTCACGGTTCTCGGCACCCCGGCTGAGGAGCACTACGGGGGCAAGGTCGACCTCATCAATGCCGGTGCGTTCAAGGATGTTGCCGCTGCGATGATGATCCACCCGAGTCCTCGCGACGTGGTCGATCCGATCTTCCTGGCCATCGAACACATCGAGGTCGACTTCTTCGGCAAGGCTGCACACGCTGCATCGGCCCCGCACAAGGGATTCAACGCACTGGATGCGGCAGTTCAGGCCTACAACAACATCGCCATGCTGCGCCAGCACATGCTCGACAACGACCGTGTTCACGGAATCATCTCCCATGGGGGGGCCGCTCCGAACATCGTCCCGGACCACACGACCATGGTGTGGAACGTACGCTCGGGAACCGATGAGCGGCTCGATGTGCTCATGGAACGCGTCCAGGGGTGCTTCGACGCCGCTGCACTCGCAACGGGCTGCACCGTGGAAGTGAAGGCCGGCGGGTATCGGTACAAGGACATGATCAACGAGCCGACGATGACTTCGCTCTACGTCGAGAATTCGGCTGCGGCCGGCCGTCCGATGCCGTGGCACAAGGATCTTCCGCCCCAGACGTCCGGCTCGACGGACATGGGCAACGTCTCCCACGAGGTTCCCTCGATCCATCCGATGCTCAGTCTTGATTGCGATCCTGCGGTCAACCATCAGCGGGAGTTCGCGGCTGCGACATTGACCCCCAAGGGCATGGCGACGATCCGGGAGGGCGCTCTCGCCATGGCATGGACGGTGATCGATCTCGCCGAAAAGGACCTGTGGTCCAGCCTCATCATCCCGACCGAATAGCGCCGACCACCGTCAATTTCTGTCGTTCCGATTGCATGGTGGCGTGGCGGTATCATCACAGTGCATGCGACACCGACCAACGATGCCCCGTCGGGGCAATGATCGACTCCCGGTCCGTCAGGCGTCGCCACGCGCAAGGCCCGTCCCGTTGACCGTGGTCTGAGATGCGCCCAACACCAATCGACTGGTCCCGGCGCTCGGCGGACGATGCTGCCAGCACCACCGGATCGCCCGCCTCGGGACTCACCGACGCGGAGGCTGCTGATCGACTCCGACAGGTCGGCAGGAACGAGATCGACGAACACCTCGGCAAGAGCCGTATGTCGATCCTTCTCACGCAGCTCCGCGGAGTACTCACCTACGTGCTCATTGGCGCCGCCATCATCTCGGGGTTCCTCGGCGACTGGATAGAAGCCGTTGCCATTGTTGCCATCGTCATCCTCAACGCCGCCATGGGGTACGTGCAGGAGAGCCGGGCAGAGGAAGCGATGGCTGCCCTGCGACAGCTCGCGGTGCCAACCGTCCGGGTGCGGCGCGATGGACACATCGTGGAGATCTCATCGCTTGACCTCGTCCCCGGAGACCGACTCCTCCTTGAAGCAGGAAACGTTGTCCCTGCCGACGGGCGTTTGATCGATGCCGCCAATCTCCAGATCGAGGAAGCCACACTCACCGGCGAGTCCGAACCGGTGTCAAAACGTTCCGACGTCGCGTACGAGAGTGAGCGACCGCTGGCCGACCGCCGAAACATGGTCTATTCGGGCACCACGGTGACTCGCGGGCGCGGCGAGGTGGTCGTCACCGAAACAGGGATGGCGACGGAACTCGGGAAGATCGCCGTATTGATCCAGGGGGTGGAGGAAACACGCACCCCGCTCCAGGAGCGTCTTGACCACCTGGGCACGATCCTCGCCATGCTCGCCGGCAGCCTCGTCGTCGTGCTGTTCGTCATCGGACTTGTCCGTGGTGAGGATTTCGAGACGCTCCTGCTCACATCTGTCAGTCTGGCGGTGGCAGCGATTCCCGAAGCGATGCCAGCGGTGGTAACGATCGCCCTATCCCTCGGGGCACAACGGATGCTCAAGAGGAACGCGCTCATACGACGCCTTCCTGCGGTGGAAACGCTCGGCTCGGTGAGCGTCATCGGAACGGACAAGACCGGGACACTGACCGAGAACCGCATGACGGCCGTTGTGCTCGATGTGGCAAACAACCAACTCGAGCTCATCGATCAGGACCCCATAGCCGCCGGGCATGCCCCCACCATCGAGCTCGCGCTGCTCACAGGACTCCTGTGCAACGATGCGTCGCTCACTGATGAGGACGGGTTCGTTGCGCTCGGGGACCCCACGGAGGGTGCGCTGGTCGTGGCCGGGGCGCGGGCCGGCCTCATCAAACCGGACATCGAAGAAGTGATGCCACGCGTCCGTGAACTGCCGTTCGATTCCGTGCGAAAGAGGATGACGACGGTGCATCGGATGCCGACCAGGCACGAGGACATACCGAACTACCTCGGCGAACTGTTCACCAGCCTCGGCCCCGATCTTCCGGCCTACGTGGCGTTCACCAAAGGCGCCGTTGCCGGACTCATCGAGTGCTCGGCCAGCGTGTGGGTCGAAGGGTCCGTGCAGGACATGGATGATGAATGGCGAAGGCGCATCGTGGCGAGCGAGGAGGCGCTGGCATCGAACGGCATGCGGATACTCGGATTGGCGGTCCGCCCACTGGAGACCCACGAGACCGACGACGACACCGAGACCAACCTCGTGTTCGTGGGGATGTTCGGGTTAATCGATCCACCGAGGGAGTCCGTGCCTGATGCCATCAGGGAGACCCTCGCAGCCGGCATCCGCCCCGTGATGATCACCGGGGACCACCCTTTGACGGCCCGCCATATCGCACAGTCGATAGGGGTCACATCGTCGGACGAGGTGCTCATCGGACCGGACATCGACACGATGGATCACGACGCGTTGCGATTCGCTGCCGAGCGGGTTTCGGTGTTTGCGAGGGTGTCGCCCGAGCACAAGCTCCAGCTCATCTCGGCGCTCCAGTCCGACGGGTCGTTGATCGCCATGACCGGCGATGGGGTCAATGATGCCCCTGCGCTCAAGAAGGCCGACATCGGTATAGCCATGGGCATCACCGGCACAGACGTGTCGAAGCAAGCAGCGGACATGGTGCTCCTCGACGACAACTACGCAACGATCGTCGCCGCGGTCGAAGAGGGCCGCGTGATCTACGACAACATCCGCAAGTTCATCAAGTATCTCCTCACATGCAACACGTCGGAGATCCTCGTGATGATCATCGGGCCACTCCTCGGCATGCCGCTGCCCCTCCTCGCGCTCCAGATCCTGTGGATGAATCTCGTGACAGACGGTTTGCCGGCTCTTGCCCTCGGCGTCGAACCTGCAGAGGACGATGTCATGAAACGTCCGCCGCGATCGGCGACCGAATCGATCTTCGGTGGGGGTACGACGCAGTTCATCGCGATGTTCGGATTCGTCCTGTCACTCGTGGCTCTTGCAGCAGGCTGGTTCCTGTGGCACGCCGACGACGCGTCGTGGCAGTCCGTGCTGTTCACCGTGCTGATCTTCGGTCAGCTCGGCCTTGCCCTCGAGATCCGCACGGAGAAGGCATCGCTCTTTTCGGTCGGTATCTGGTCGAACAGGGCGATGCTCGGGGCGGTGGGGATAGGGCTCATCGCCCATCTCGCCATCCTGTACGTGCCGTTCCTGCAACGGGTGTTCGGAACCGAGCCATTGGACCTCGCCCACTTCGGCCTCGCAATCGGCGGAGCAATCCTCGTGATGGGCTCCGCTGAGCTGTACAAGGCGATCAGACGACGCTGACCAACGATGCCGGACCCGGATCGTGGCGCTTCACCCGTCGGAGAGGTTGCGAGCCACGACCATGTTGATCTCCTGCACGTTCTTCACGTTCGCTCTGCCGCCGTTGCCTTCTGACACGGTGTACTTCGGGGTCTCGTCGGAGAAATCATGGTACGAGACCGCATATGGGCCCTCACCGCTGTAGATCCCATTCATGAACGTGCAGTCCTCGATCGCTGCTTCAACATGGATCAGCGCCGAACGTGCATTGCTCATCAGGTTCATCGCATGGACGTTACGAATGCCACCTGAAGGACTCGGCTCGCCGTACCCGCGCCCCCCGAACAGCATCGCCGACTGATGGCTCGGGACCTTCGGATTGCCCGAAACGATCAGTCCATCGATGAACACATCGCTGATACGGGCAATGTCGATCGTCCGCAACGCAACGCCGTGGTTCTTCGTCTTGCAGTCGACGTTGGTGATTCTGACGTTCTCGATGTCATCGAACGGACTGGTGTACTGCGACGTCGTCGCCATCGTCCGAGACAAGCGAACATCATCGGTACCGGGTTTGTGTACGCCGAGCAAGGTCAACGCTATGAAGTCGTCGCCGCTCTCACCCGAGATGTCGTTGATGTGAAAGTTCTTGCAGCCCTGTCTGAGATTGATGCCATCGCGATTCGCCACATAGTGGGTCTCGCCGTCCACGGTTATCTCGGGAGGGTTGTTGATCCTGATGTGCGAGAGGCGTGCGTTGACAACCCGTTCGTGGGTCACCGCCCAGCAATGGGCATTCTCGATGGTCACGTTGGTCAGCACGAAACCGTCGACATACGCCATGATGATCCCGTGGTTCCGCCAGTTGCCCTTCTGGGGCACGCCGGCTTTGCCTGCGTCGGTGCCGTAGCTCACCTTCCCCCTGCCCAGGGGTGAGTCGAACTCCGAGTCCAACGCCAATGTCTTGCCTTCACCGGTGGATCGGGGGTTGTCAGCCCCTTTCAGAATCGGATCACCCACACCGATGATGCTGATGTTCCGGTTCCACTCGACCGGCGTCCCGCCTTCACCGATGTTGTCGCTCCGGAAGATGTTGTCCACGCAATCGTCCGCAAGCTGGATCACGCAGCCTTCGAGGACAACAGTCATGTTGCTCGGCAACAAGATCGCTCTGTCGAGCAACCATCGGTTGGTCCCGTTCGCATTCTCTTCTGGAATCACGACCCGGTTCGTCGTTCCCGTCGCGGCCGCGATGGCGGCCTGGATTCGTTCGACATCGCTCCCTTCGAATTGGTTCGGAGTGATGGTTCCGGTGCCGTCGGGTCGGCTTGTTGCGATCGCACTGCTCACGTGGGTTCCTCATTGGTGTGGTGGGTTCGGTTGTCTCGCCTGGCCCCGCCGTGCCCCTGGGTCCTCCGGTGGTGCAGAGACGACATGGCAGAGACGACAGGTACCATCATCTACATCCTATATGATTTAGAAGAGCTCTGCCTGATGGAGTGCAGCGCGCGCGAGGAACGCTCAGGGCTTCGACAACTTGATCGCCAGCGCTGCGTTGACAGGGTCCTTGGGAGCAGTGCGTGACTACAGGATCTGGCTCAGGAAGAGCTTCGTCCTGTCGTGTTGCGGGTTCGTGAAGAAGTGCTCCGGTGTCCCCTCCTCGACGATGGTGCCGTAGTCGAAGAAGAACACCCGGTCCGCAACCTCGCGGGCGAATCCCATCTCGTGGGTCACGACCATCATCGTCATTCCGGATGCGGCAAGGTCTTTCATCACGTCGAGGACTTCTTTGATCATCTCGGGGTCGAGAGCCGAGGTCGGCTCGTCGAAGAGCATGATGCGAGGCTTCATCGCGAGAGACCGGGCAATCGCAACCCGCTGCTGCTGGCCACCCGAGAGCTGGCCGGGGTATTTGTCGGCCTGCTCGGGAATACCCATCTGTTCGAGCAGTTCCATCGCATAGTTCTCGGTTTCGTCCTTGGGCTGTTTGCGGACCCACTGAGGTGCAAGGGTGATGTTGTCCATCACGGTCAGGTGAGGGAACAGGTTGAACTGCTGGAACACCATGCCGACCTCAGAGCGGATCTTCTCGATGTTCTTGATGTCGTTGGTCAGCTCGATGCCATCGACGACGATCGTGCCCTCCTGATGCGCCTCAAGACGGTTGATACACCTGATCCATGTCGACTTCCCCGAACCCGAAGGCCCGATGATGACAACCACTTCACGCTCTTGCACGCTTGCGGTCACGCCCTTGAGGGCCTGGAAGTCGCCGAACCATTTCTTGACGCCCTCGCATTCGACGATCGGGTCGCCGAGGGTTCTGGTTGCTGCTTGTCCGTTATCCATATTGGCTCCTTGCGAATCCTTGTCTAGCGCTCGCCGACGCCGAGCTTCTTCTCGAGGCGGAGGCTGATGCGTGAGAACGTGAACGTGAACATCCAGTAGACGATCGCCGCGAAGATCAGCGTTTCCTTGATCGAACCGAGGAAGCTGAACGGCTGTGACTGTGCCGGGATGACTGCGCGGGCGAGGTGGAGGAAGTCGAAGAGACCGACGATGGTGACCAATGACGTGTCTTTGAACAACGCAATCACCTGACCGACGAGGGCAGGAATGACCGCCCGCAACGCCTGCGGCAGCGTGATGAACACCGTCATCTGCAGCGTTGACATGCCCATCGCCTTCGACGCCTCGTATTGACCATTCGGGATCGACTGGAGGCCTCCGCGCACATTCTCGGCGAGATACGCCGCGGAGAAGAATGTCATGGCACCCACGGCACGCATCACGTTGCCGATCTCCACGCCCTCGGGAAGGGCGACAGGGAGCATGAGGAACGCGACGAGGAGCCATGTGATGAGCGGAACACCGCGAACCAACTCGATGTACGCGGTCGACAGGAGCCGGAAAAGCGGCATCGTCGATGAGCGGCCCAATGCCAGGACCACGCCGATGGGGAACGACAGGATGATCGATGTGAACGCGAGCAGGATCGTGAGCGCGAGGCCGCCGAGGAAGAAGGAGCCGGGGACATCGACCAACGAGACGGTGTCGACGATCACGACCATCAGGCCGAGACCGAAGGCAGTCATCACCCATGCACCCTGGAACTTCCGGTTGCCCTCGCCTTCGCCACCGAACGTCGGCGCAGCAAGCGTGAACAGAGCGAGGGCCAGGAGCAGGAATCGGTACAGGAATGCCATCGGGTAGGCGAACGACAACAGACCCAGCACCAGAAGCACACCTCCGATGACTCTTCCGATCTCCCCCGTCGAGGGCCGCGCAACGAACCACAGCAGGAGCACACCGAGCCCAAGAACAACGGCGACCGTGATCCCCCAATGAAGGCTGAAGGTTGCACCGTCACCACCGAACCCGAACTTCTGGTTCCAGTCGATGTCGGGGTCGCGAAGCAGGATGAGGAACACCACAGGGAAACTGACCAGCCACAACGTGATGATTGCCGAACGGACGAGCCGTGTGGTTCCCATGCGGACGAGGAGGCGACCAACCAGGTAACTCACGATGGCGAGCAGGAAGATGACGGTCCACGGCCATGCGGTCGACCCCGCAACCTTCTGTTCGATGATGATCTGGGTGCCGGCGTCGTCACGGCTCGGGAACGGGAGATAGACCGTGTGCACGACTGCGATGACGAGCAGCAGGCCGAGACCGATGAGTCCGATGACGGGAATCGATGCTTCTTTGGCCCTGTCCCCGAGGCCCTTCCTCAGGTAGTAGCCGAAGCCGAGCAGCACCGCCGCGATGGCCAGATTGATGATCCTTGCCTGTGGCGAGAACGGCCCGAGGACAGCGATCAGGACAAGGGCACCGCCGAGGGACATCAGGATCTTGCCCAGGTTCCGGGGCTCCATCTTGCCGCCGATCGACCAGATTGCCAGTGTCAACGCCAGGAGGACGACAACGGAGCCGACTGATGTCCACACCCGCCAGAAGTCTTCCGCCGGGTACCCCTGGACCATGAGCAACTTCATGTTGTAGGTGACGGCATCCCAGCGCCGGCTCCCATCGAACGCAAAACTGAGGAGTCCGCGCACGGCCAGAATCACGATGGTCACGGCGACAACGCTCATGATGCCGGAGGCGACCGTTGAGAACATGTTGTCGCGCAACCAGACGCGGGCCCCGGTCGGGGGCGGTTCAGGCGCAAGCTCGAGATCAGGAAGAACTATGTCGGCCATATCAGCGCTCCACCAGCATCATTTTGCGGTTGTAGTAGTTCACGATCGCCGAGATCACGAGGCTCATCGTGAGGAAGAAGGCCATCCACACGAGCACCACAGGCAACGACTGGCCCGTCTGGTTGATGATTGTGGTCCCGACCGACACGATGTCTGCGAATGCGACAGCCAGACCCAATGAGGTGTTCTTCGCGAGATTCAGATACTGGTTGCCGAGCGGAGGAAGGATGATGCGGAACGCCTGCGGGAGGATGATGAAGCGGAGGTACTGGCTCCTTCGAAGTCCGACCGCCATCGCCGCCTCGGTCTGACCCTTGGAAACCGCAAGAATGCCGCCCCGGACGATCTCGGCGATGAAGGCTGCCGTATAGACCGTCACACCCATCCAGATGGCGAAGAACGGAATGGTGATCACCATGCCCGTGGTCGTGTACTGCGGGATCCCTGCCCCGACAAGGGCGACTGAGGGCCGTTCGAACACAAGCGGTCCACCGGAGCGGACACCATCGACCGCCGAGCGGTATCCGGATGTGTCGAACGAGGCGCCGAGCCAACCGAAGAAGTTCCCGAGACCCGTCCTCGCCAACTCGCTGATTGTTTGGACTTCGCCGCTGACCGTCTTGATCTCCAGTCCACCGATTGCGAACGCAGCCACGGCTAGGGCGACTCCTGCCAGGCCGGCGAAGATGACCCTGAACCAATCGTCATCGGTCAACTTCCCGAAGCCTGCAGGGGTTCTGCGCGACTCGAAGAAGCCACGTATCCACATACCGGAGATGACGAGCGCCGCACCACCGAGAACCAACGGGAAGAGGACCGACGGTATCGAGTCGATGGCCTCGCCGATCTTCGTGAAGACCGGATCGAGGAAACTGAGCACTGGCGCCGCGAACCATCCGACGATGGCGAACACGGCAAGGATGCCGACCAGGTACCGGCCGCCGTGACCCAGTTCACCGGTTGCCTCCTGATGCCGCTTCCGTCGTCGCGCCACCCACAGCCCGACAATCAGACCGACGACGACGAACGTGAACCACGGCCAGAATCCGCCATTCGGGAAGACCCAGGCGAACGCAAAACCCTTGTTCGTGGCCTTGAACCAGAAGGTGCCGATGTCCGAATCGGTGAGCGAGGGAAGCGAGATGGCCAGAGCCTGCCAGAAGAAGATCTGGACCAACAGAGGGATGTTGCGGATGGTCTCGATGTAGACCGTGGCGAGCTTGTTGATGATCCAGTTGCTCGAGAGCCGCCCGATACCGATGATCGTTCCCAGAATCGTTGCGACGAGGATGCCCGATACCGCAACCCGGAGCGTGTTGATGATCCCCGTGACGAGGGCTCTGGCACCCGAATCAGGGTTTGTGTCGATTCCCTCACGAATGGCCACACCGGTCGGATCTGCGAGCCAATCCCAACCGAAGGTGATATCGGACGCAGCAAAGTTGTTGAGGGCCTGGGACCCGAGCAACACGAACAACCCGACGACGGCTCCGAGAGCAACGATCTGCGCGGCCCATTTGAGCACCGTCGCGTTGCGCCACAGGGGCGTCTTCGTCTGCTCTCGAACCTGCACAGTCACGTATGTGCCTTCCCGCGTCGCCGGAGCCGCTCCCGCAGACGCTGTGGGCACCCTAGAACTTTCGGCAGACGCTTGCCACCGAAACCCGCCCGACGACCGGCTTCGACCGTTGTGGGGCTCCGCCGCGATCGTGTCGACCGACGGGTTACGGCACCGTCAACGACGCCGGTCAGAGACGGCAAACGCAGAGAGGGCGCCCGAAGGCGCCCTCTCATCATGCTCTTCAGCCTTGGCTAACGAGCTGGTGGTGCGTAGATCAACCCACCGGATGTCCACTGCATGTTGTAGCTGCCTTCGCGGACCAGGTTGAGCGGCTGCTCAAGGTTCCGATCGAAGATCTCGCCGTAGTTGCCGACCTGCTTGATCACGTTCAAGAACGCTTCAGGGTCGAGTCCCATGGCCGACTGGAGTTCACCCTCACCACCGAACAGGCGGGAAAGCTCAGGTGTTGCGTCCATCATGTCACCGACGTTGGCGGAGGTGACTCCGAGTTCGTCAGCGATGATGGTGGCGTACACCGTCCAGTTGATCACGTCTCCCCAAACGGAGTCGTTCTGGCGGTATGCAGGTCCGAGTGGCTCCTTCGAGATTGGTGCCTCTGGGAAGATGACCCAGCCCTCAGCCCCAGGCGTACCTGATGCGATGTTGGCTGCGCGGTTTCCGTAGAGACCCGATCCGTCCGTGGTCACAAGGTCACATCCACCGGCGATGAACTTCTCCATTGCCTCTGGGAATGTCTCAACGGTCTCAAGGGTGATCGTCACACCTGCAACCGCTGCACCTTCAGTGATGTTCTTCTCGGTCGTGGTTCCTGCGTTCGTGCAGACCACAGCACCGTCGATGGCTTCGAAGCCACTTGCCGGCGTAAGGCCAGGCAGTGTCTCCGGGTTACCCATCAACTGCTGGCCGTCGAAGAACGTCGTCGGGCCGAAGTCAAGACCGATGTCGGTGTCACGGCTCTGCGTCCATGTCGTGTTACGGAAAAGAACATCGATTTCGTTGTTCTTGAGCGCCTCGAACCGCTCTGCAGCGGTCAGGGTCCGGAATTCAACAGCGGTTGAATCACCGAGTACGGCTGCTGCAACTGCACGGCAGAAGTCAGCGTCGAATCCGGTCGTATTGCCCTCGGCGTCGGTTTCTGAGAAACCGACAGCACTGCCTGACACACCGCACTTCAGCGTTCCGCGCGCAATGACATCGTCAAGCGTGCTTCCAGAACTCTGTCCACCGTCAGCGACGGTGGTGGTGGTTGTGTCCTCGTCCGAGCTACTGCCACCACAAGCGGCGGCAACAAGTGCGAGTACGGCGAAGAGCACAGCAAGTCGTTTCATCATGCTGTTACCTCTCTCTGTATTGTTCGTCTATGGCGCGATGAAGATCATCACGCTAACCCCGGTTTACTTCCGGGCACTCGGCAAGTTAGCCCAGATCCGACACAGGTGCCACCGAAATACGCGAACCGGTGCGGGGTTCACGAAATGTTCAGCAGCTGTTGCGGCACGAATGAGCCATCGGCGATGGTCTACTCACAGGGAACCGACGCCGGAACGAGCCGGACAATGCCGGGGTGGGCTGAATCGCTCCCGATCAGCGACAAATCGGGCGCTAGGCGCCCTGCGCGTGGATGAAAACCCGTCGTTCACGCGCCTGATCGAGTTCGGCGAACAACACCCGCTGCCACTGCCCGAGAAGCACCTCGCCGTCAACGATCGGCACCGTCACGGACGGCTGGCCGGTCAGAAGCTGGCGGACGTGGGCGTGGCCATTGATGAACTCGTCTTCTTGCAGGTTCTCGGTGCGAACGTCATGATCGTCATGCTCGTAGTAGGTGTCGGCGGGCACGAGTCCCTCTATCGCGCGCCGGAAATCGTTGAGAAATCCGGTTTCGGACTCGTTGATGAGCACCGTGGTCGTCGTGTGCGGTGAATACACCACGATCTGGCCATGCGTCACACCCGATCGTGTGGCGACTGCGCGGACGATGTCAGTCACATCCCAGAACTCATTGGCGGCAGTTGTATGGATGTGTAGGGCCTCGGTCCTCACCGGGGGTGCATCAGATACAGCGAGCACAACAGGTGCACTCACCGGATCCAAAGTTGCTTTCCGGCTGACGATGCTCTCGTCCACAGACGCTCCGTTCAATTCGACTCACGGGCACGCTAATCGTGCCGGAAGACTAGCGCTTCACAAAAGCAAGGCACCGTTGGGTCGAACCACCCGACCGGTCGCTCGACGAAGCCGATATCTCGTCCGGCTGTGGACTCCCGTACAATCAAGCCGACCGACCACTGGAGGCTCACCAATGCCCGCAACCGTGATTCTCGGTGCCCAATGGGGCGACGAGGGCAAGGGCAAGATCACCGATCTGCTGTCGGAAAAAGCCGACGTCGTCGTTCGGTATCAAGGTGGCAACAACGCCGGGCACACAATTGTCGTCGGCGATGACAAGTTCGCACTCAGCCTCATCCCCTCCGGCGTGCTGTATCCGACCGTCACGCCGGTGATCGGCAATGGGTGCGTCATCGACCCGAAGGTCCTCCTTGAGGAGATGGAAACGCTCCGGCGCCGCGGCATCGACCCGTCCCGGGTACAGATCTCGGGCAACGCCCACCTCATCATGCCGTACCACCGCAAGCTCGACGCGGTGATCGAACGGTTCCTCGGCAATGCGATGATCGGGACGACCAAACGAGGAATCGGTCCCGCGTACATGGACAAGTACTCGCGCTTCGGCATCAGGGTCCAGGACCTCTTCGATCCCAAGATCTTCAGAGAAAAGCTCGATGTTGCGGTGAAGGACAAGAACAAACAGCTCGTGAAGGTCTACAACCAGCTGCCGCTCGACGCCAACGACATCTTCACCGAATACATGGGGTACGCAGAGTTGATGGCCGACCACATCGCCGACACCTCCCTCATCGTGTGGGAAGCGGTCAGAGCCGGCAAGAACGTGTTGTTCGAGGGGGCCCAAGGGACCCTCCTCGACATCGACCACGGAACGTACCCATTCGTGACCTCCTCAAATCCGACCGCTGGCGGAGCTCCCGTCGGTTCGGGCATCGGACCGAAGGACATCGACAACGTCATCGGCGTCGTCAAGGCATACATCTCGAGAGTCGGGACCGGACCATTCCCGACCGAACTGCACGACGAGACCGGTGATGCACTCATCGACATCGGTGGCGAGTACGGGACCGTCACGGGCCGTCGCCGCCGCTGCGGTTGGCTCGACATGGTGGCGCTGCGCTACGCAGTGCGGGTGAATGGGCTGACCGAGATCGCGCTGACCAAACTCGATGTCCTGTCGCATTTCGACACGATCAAGGTCGCAACCGCCTACCGATCCGGTGACGATTCGTTCACGGAGATGCCTCGACAGCAACGTGTCCTGTACACCTGCACCCCCGAATACGAGGAGCACGAAGGGTGGGGCGACGACATCACGCAGGCAAGATCGTTCGAAGAACTACCTCCGGCCGCCCAGGCATACATCGAGTACATCGAGCAGGCAACCGGTGTACCCGTGACGACCGTGTCGGTCGGTCCCTCAAGGGCCGCCACGCTCCGCAGGTAGCCGTGCGGGTACTGCTTCTCGGCGGTGGGGCCCGTGAGCACGCTCTTGGATGGAAGCTCGTCCAAAGCCCGCTGTGTGACCGGCTCGTCAGTTGCCCCGGCAACCCCGGCCTTGCCGCGCTCGGGGACGTTGCTCCGGGCGTCGACCCCGGCGACCCGAATCAGGTGCTCGACCTCGTCCGCGAGGCTTCGATCGACTTCGTGGTCGTCGGTCCCGAAGGTCCGCTCGCAGCCGGGGTCAGCGATGTCCTCTCCGAAGCCGGAATCAAGGTGTTCGGGCCTCCGTCCGCCGGAGCCAGACTCGAGAGCTCGAAGTCCTTCGCCAAAGAGATCATGGGAGCGGCGGATATTCCCACCGCTGCGGCGGCCACCTTCACGGATGCCGCCGACGCCTACGCACATCTGGCAGCCGTGTCAGCACCATACGTGGTGAAGGCTGATGGACTTGCCGCTGGCAAGGGGGTGCTGGTGACCGATTCGCTCGAGCGGGCCCAGCGCTGGGTGGACGACTGCCTCGATGGTCGATTCGGCGGTGACGGTGCCTCCGTGGTCATCGAGGAGTTCCTGGACGGAACCGAGGTATCAGTCTTCTTCATCTGCGCAAACGGTGCCGCCATCGCCCTCGACCCCGCACGCGACTACAAGCGGCTCGCCGACGGCGACACGGGACCGAACACGGGAGGCATGGGGTCGTTCTCGCCCGTTGACGATCTCCCTGATGACCTTGTGTCCTGGACACAGCGCACCATTGCAGAACCGACGCTCGCCGAACTGGCTCGGCGCGGCATCGAGTATGTCGGGTTCCTCTACGTCGGATTGATGCTCACGGCGGACGGCCCGAAGGTGGTCGAATTCAACTGCCGCCTCGGCGATCCCGAAACACAGACCCTGATGCCACGGCTCGATGCAGATCTCCTGGAGGTCCTCCACAGTGCTGCGACCGTCGGGCTCAACGACATCAGCATCGCATGGAAACCCATGGCCGCCGTCAATGTCGTCGTGGCTTCAAAGGGGTATCCCGACGCCCCCACGACGGGGTACGACATCCGCGGGTTGGACGCTGTCGCTGAACCCGCGACACTGGTCTTCCACGCAGGGACAGCGTTCAAGGACGATCGGGTCGTGACGTCGGGCGGGAGAGTCCTGAGCATCGTCGGGCTTGGTCCGGACCGGACCGCGGCTCGCACATCGGCTTACGACGCCGTTGCGAAGATTGAGTTCACAGGCAAGCAATTCCGATCCGACATCGCTCAATGATCGGATCGATCACTCGAAGGGAAAGGAAGCGCACATGAAGGTCGCAATCCTGATGGGATCGGAAAAGGACATGTCCAAGATGGAGCCGGCTGCGGCGGTGCTCGCCGAGTTCGGGATCGATCATGAGATCCACGTGATGTCGGCCCACCGAACACCGGCGAAGGTGGCGGAGTTCTGCGCCAACGCCCGGTCCGAGGGCTATGCGGCCATCATCTGCGGCGCGGGGAAGGCCGCCCACCTTGCTGGCGCGGCTGCGGCCCATTCGACGCTCCCGATCATCGGTGTGCCGATCGCCGCGGGTGGACTCGGGGGTGTCGACGCGCTCTACGCCACCGTCCAGATGCCGACTGGCATCCCGGTTGCCACCG
The DNA here is from genome assembly GCA_965368815.1 of uncultured Acidimicrobiia bacterium. Taxonomy (GTDB): domain Bacteria; phylum Actinomycetota; class Acidimicrobiia; order Spongiisociales; family UBA5794; genus UBA5794. Next base: position 19,462 of record CBDUOH010000005.1, on the reverse strand, counting down.
TTGCGATCGACTCGTCGGCGAATGCCGCCTACCTCGCGGCCGCCATCATCGGTGTCACAAACGACGACGTCGCCGCCAAACTTGATGCGTACCGGAAGAGTCTTGCCACATGATCGAGCGCTACTCGACGCCCGAGATGACCGACGTGTGGTCCGACGCCACGAAGTTGGCTGTCTGGAAAGAGGTCGAGACACTCGTCGTCGAGGCATGGGTTGCCGAGGGCCTCGCCCCCGCCGAGGCGGCCGAGGCTGCACGGAAAGCACCGGAAGTCGATCGTGAGGCGTGGTTGGACCGCGAGAAGACGACGAACCATGATGTTGCTGCATTCGTCGACCTTTTGGCTGGGTCTGTCGAAACAGGTGGCGAATGGATCCACTTCGGTCTTACCTCGAGCGACGTGCTCGACACTGCGAGCGGTGTGCTGCTCCAAAGGTCCGGGGAATTGCTCCTGCGTTCCACTGCGACGCTGTACGACACGGTCAAGCGGCGTGCGTTCGAGTTCAAGGACGTCCCGATGATCGGGCGGACCCACGGTATCTGGGCCGAACCCACGTCGTTCGGCCTCAAGCTCGCCAACTGGGCGTTCGAGATCCAACGTGACCACGAACGCCTCGTCGATGCCGTAGAAGGTGTCTCGTACGGCAAGATCTCGGGTGCTGTGGGCACCTACGCCCACACGCCTCCCTCAGTCGAGGAATATGTCTGTTCCCACCTCGGGATCGGGGTCGAACCGGCGAGCACCCAGGTCATTCCTCGCGACAGGCACGCACATTTCCTCTCGGTCATCGCCGGGATCGGGGCATCGATGGAGCGGTTCGCCACCGAGATCCGTCATCTGCAGCGCTCAGAGGTCGGCGAGGCACGCGAGGCGTTCGGCCGTGGTCAGAAGGGTTCGTCCGCCATGCCGCACAAGCGCAATCCGATTGCTAGTGAGAACCTGACGGGTGTTGCACGGGTTCTGCGCGGATACGCATCTGCCGGATTGGAGAACGTGGCCCTGTGGCATGAGCGCGACATCTCGCACTCGTCCGTGGAACGCATCGTCATCCCCGACGCAACCGGACTCCTCCACTACGCGCTCGGCAGGATGAACAGATTGATCGACGGTCTGGTGGTGGACACCGACCGCATGGCGGCAAACCTCGCCTCGAGCCGAGGGCTCGTGTATTCACAAGCTGTGTTGCTCGCCCTGGTCGACGCCGGAGCCACCAGGGACGAGGCGTATCGCATCGTCCAGCGCAACGCGATGGCGACGTGGGATGACGGAGGGACACTCCGTGACCGGTTGGCCGCGGATCCTGAAGTGAACCTCGACTCATCATCGCTCGATGAGTGCTTCACAACACAGCGGTTCCTGGCCAACGCGGAGATCGTGTTCAAACGACTCGAGGCCGCAAACCTGTAGACGGCTACGGGGCAGGCACGAAGGACAGCCGGACGCTGCGCACCGCGTTGTCGATGTTCGTATCGATCAGGACGACCGATTGCCATGTTCCGAGTTGCGGGACACCGCCGATCACCGGGATCGTCACTGACGGAGCGATGAACGCCGGAAGCACATGGTCCCGGCCGTGCCCGGGGGACCCGTGCTCGTGTCGCCATCGATCGGGATCCCGCGGAAGGAGATCGTCGACCGCTGCAAGTGTGTCAACTTCAGATCCGGCCCCGGTCTCTACGATGGCGATCCCAGCAGTTGCGTGAGGCACGAACACCGAGACCAGACCATCCACCTCGCCATCACAGAATTCGACGAGTTCGTGGGTGAGGTCGACGGCTTTCGCCGTATCCCCCGTGTGCACCTGGATCAATCGAGTCTTCATCACTGCCTCCTGCGAGTCCGTCGGCGCTATTGGTTTCGCATGTGCCACGCAAGCCCGTTGATCCGCTCATCGAGAAACGCACGGATCTGGCCCGTCACATCATTGGCGTCGAGCGCCTTGGCCATGCAGGCCAACCACAGATCAACTTCCGCCTCCCCGATTGCGAAAGGGAGATGACGGGCACGCATCCTCGGATGTCCCCGCACGGCTGAGTACAACGCCGGACCTCCGGTCCATTCGACGAGGTAATCGCCCAGTTTGCGCCGAGACGTGGCATCGTTCGCCGGAAGCATCGCCCGCAGAACAGGTGCCTCCGCATCGATCACGTCATAGAACGTCTCGACAACCGACCGGATCCTTTGCTGGCCCCCGATCTCGTCGAACGGTGTGGGAGCATCCCCCCACGCGTGCTTGGTCCCATCCATCAGCGAATCGTATCGCCCACATGTGGGCACCAAACCGGGAATCGATGGGCATCCGCCCGCCATCTGACGGTTGTGCCGTGAACGGAGCACCCCACGGAACCGCTACCATCGCCCTTGTGAGCGCGCTGGAGCACATCGGGTCGGGGAAGGTTCGCGAGATCTATCGCGTCGATGCCGACCACCTTCTCATCGTGGCAAGCGATCGCATCTCAGCATTCGATGTCGTCCTCGGTGAGGACATCCCGCACAAGGGTCAGGTACTGACGGGAGTGTCGCTCCACTGGTTCGACCTCCTGGACACACCGCACCACCTCGTTTCGTCCGACACCTCGACCATGGAGTTCCTGTCACCCGCACAGCAAGCTGCGTATGCAGGACGTGCCATGTACGTCAGGGCGGCGCAGGTGATTCCGATGGAGTGCGTCATCCGTGGGTACCTGTACGGCTCGTCCTGGAAGGAATACGCCTCGGGTGGCGGTCCGACCACTGAGCACCTTCCGCAAGGTCTTGAGATGGCGAGCAAGCTCGCCGAGCCGATCTTCACCCCGGCGACAAAGGCCGAGAGCGGGCACGACGAGAACCTCAACGAAGCTGACGCACGGGCCTTCGTCGGCGACGATCTGTACGAGGAACTCAAGACGCGCTCGCTCGACATCTACAACCGTGGTGCGGAGTATGCGGCATCGAAGGGAATCATCCTCGCCGACACGAAGTTCGAGTTCGGCATGGTCGATGGAGAGATCATCCTCATCGACGAGGTCCTGACCCCGGACAGCTCGCGGTACTGGCCCGCTGATGCGTGGGCCCCCGGCGCGACGATGCCCTCGTTCGACAAGCAGCCCGTTCGCGACTGGCTCGAGACGCAGGACGGCTGGGACAAGACACCGCCGGCTCCCACGATGCCCGATTCGGTGGTCGAGGCAACATCGGCCCGGTACATCGAGGCGTACGAGCGTCTCACCTCGCGACCGTTCACCGACTACCTCACCGCGATGGGTACAGCATGACGTATCGGTTCCGGATCTCGATCGAACGCAAGCCCGGTCTGTCGGATCCGGAAGGCACCACCACGAAGAAGGCATTGACCGACCTCGGCTTTGCCGGCGTGGAGTCGGTCGCCTTCGGACGGATCATCGCGGTTTCGATGGACGCTGCGGACGAGGCGTCAGCGCACAAGGACGTCGAATCCATGTGCGAGAAACTGCTTGCCAATCCGGTCATGGAGTCCTACTCGATCGAGCGGGTGTCATGAGCATCGCCGTTGTCGTGTTCCCCGGCACGAACTGTGAACACGACATAGCGCACGCCCTCAATCAGATCGGAGTCGAGTCCGAACTCGTGTGGCACACGGACACCGATTTGTCTGGCGCTGCAGGTGTCGTCCTTCCCGGCGGATTCGCGCACGGTGATTACCTCCGAACCGGTGCCATCGCCCGGTTCTCCCCGGTCATGAACGAGGTCGAGCGCCTCGCGGACGCGGGAACCCCCGTGCTCGGGATCTGCAATGGATTCCAGATCCTGTGCGAGGCCGGATTGCTCCCCGGGGCACTTGTCGAAAACCGTGATCTCAAGTTCATCTGTCGCTTCATCCATGTGCGGGTGGAGTCGACCGACAGCATCCTCACCAACCAGGCTGCGGTGGGGCAGGTACTTCGCATCCCGCTCAACTCGTACGAGGGCAACTTCGTCGCTGAGGATCCGGCCGCAATCCGGTCCGCTGGACTCGTCGTCGCTCGCTACTGCAACCCCGACGGAACTGTCAGCGAAGCGGGCAACCCGAACGGGTCCACCGACGCGATCGCCGCTCTGACCAACGAACGCCGCAATGTGGCAGCCATCATGCCCCACCCCGAGCGGGCGTCCGAACCAATCCTCGGTTCCGACGACGGCAAGGTGATGATCGAGAGCTTCGCCGCGGCAGTCGCCGCTGTTCCCGCATGACCACCCAGGCCACGCCCGCCCACATCCAGTTGGGCATGACCGACTCCGAGTACCAGTCGGTGTGCGATCTGCTCGGCCGCGAGCCGCGGCCAGCCGAGCTCGCCATGTATTCCGTGATGTGGTCAGAACATTGCTCCTACAAGTCCTCGCGGAAGCACCTCGGGCGCTTCAGCTCCGATCAGGTGTGGGTTGTCGTTGGACCCGGCGAGAACGCCGGGGTGGTCGATCTCGGGGACGGCTGGCTCGCCGCCCTTCGAATCGAGAGCCACAACCATCCCTCATTCGTGGAGCCCTACCAGGGTGCAGCGACCGGGGTCGGCGGCATCCTGCGCGACATCTTCACGATGGGCGCTCGCCCGGTCGCCGTGTGGGACCCGCTCCGGTTCGGACCGCTCGACGACCCCCACAACCGCTACCTCCTCGAGGGAGTCGTGTCGGGGATAGCGGGGTACGGCAACGCCGTGGGTGTGCCGACCCTCGGCGGCGAGGTCGAGTTCGCAGACCGGTTCTCGAAGAACCCGCTGGTCAACGTCATGGCGCTCGGGCTGTTGAAACAAGAGCAACTGGTCCTGTCCGCCGCATCCGGGGTCGGGAACAAGGCGATCCTGCTCGGCAACGCAACCGGTCGCGACGGTATCGGCGGGGCCTCGATCCTGGCGTCCGCGTCGTTCGAGGAGGGCGACGAAGGGAAACGTCCGAACGTCCAGGTCGGCGATCCGTTCGAGGAGAAGAAGCTGATCGAGGCATGTCTCGAGCTGTACGACAAGGGTCTCGTGGTCGCCATTCAGGATCTGGGTGCAGCGGGCATCTCGTGCGCGACCTCGGAGGTTGCCGGCAACGGCGGCATGGGCATGGACGTCGACCTCGACTTGGTCCACGTCAGGGAAGCCGACATGACCCCCGGTGAGATCCTGATGTCCGAATCCCAGGAACGCATGCTCGCCGTGGTCACGCCCGAGAATGAATCCGAAGTGCTCGCCCTTGCGCAGAAGTGGGAGATCAGCGCGTCCACGATCGGCGTCATCACCGAGGGCCCGGCTCTCCGGGTGTATGCCGGTGGTGAACTGGTGGCCGACGTCCCGGCCGCATCGCTTGCCGACGACGCACCCATCTACGACCGGCCATCGCAACGACCCGACTATCTCGACGCTCTGTGGGCCGACACACCGATTGTCCCCGCCGACACCGACGTCGGACAAGTGCTCCGCCTGTTGCTCGACGACCCGGCAATCGGAGACCGGTCGTGGATCTCGAGCCAGTACGACCACATGCTGTTCCTCAACACCGTGATCGAACCGGGTCACGACGGATCATTGATGCGCATCAAGGACACGACGAAGGCCCTTGCGGTATCGACCGACGGCGACGCATTCCGTACCTACCTGGATCCGAGGCGCGGCGCAGCGCGCATCGTGTTCGAGGGTGCACTGAACGTGGCTGTCACCGGTGCGCGGCCATACGCAATCGTGGACAACCTGAACTTCGGGAGCCCGGAGAACCCTCATGTCATGTGGCAGTTCATCGAAGCCGTCGACGGCATGGCGTGGGCTTGCGAGGAGCTTGACCTCCCGGTCGTGGGTGGAAACGTGTCGTTCTACAACCAGACCGACGGCGTCGACATCTATCCGACGCCCGTTGTCGGCACGCTCGGATTCGCACCGACGATGCCGGCTCGCCCGCCCAGACTCGACGCCGCTCGCACAGGAATGGGTATCTGGGTCATCGGACCCGAGCCGGACGGAGACTTCGCAGCTTCCGCGTGGGACCGAATCGTCAATGGCAAGGTCCGTGGACGACCCGCAGATGTCGATGGGGATACCGCCCGTCGCATGATCTCAGCCACTGCCGCGATGGCCGAAGCAGGCGCACCCGTGCTCCACGATGTTTCGACCGGGGGGCTCGCCGTGGCCCTGTCAGAGGTAGCCATCGCATCCCACGTCGGAATCTCCGTCGCGGCCCAAACCGCTGCCGAACTCCTCGACGAGACGCCGCTCCGCGTCGTTGCGATCCTTGACGACGAACCCGATATCGACATGCACGCCGTACGCATCGGCACCATCGGTGGCGATCTCATCGACTTCGGGACCGCCGGATCCATCGGACTCGACGAAGCAACCGACATCTGGCGGAACGCCCTCCCACGTCGGATGCACTGATGTCCGGGCTCCCCGACCTGCGAGCAGTCGACCAGGCAGGCATGCTTCGTCGTCGCGAGATCTCGGCGACGGAGCTCCTCGCCGAGCATCTTGATCGCATCGACCGTGTCAACCCGACCGTCAATGCAATCGTGACGCTCGTGCCTGAGGTCGCCGAGACCATGGCTCGGTCCGCCGACCAGTTGCTCACCGGCGGTGGCTCCATCCCCCTGCTCACCGGTCTCCCCGTGACACACAAGGACCTTCACGAGACAAAGGGCATCCGAACCACCTTCGGGTCTCCCTTGTACTCGGATTTCATACCGACGCGGACGAGCCTGATTGTCGACCGGATGCAGCGGGCCGGTGCGGTGACGATGGGGAAGACGAACACACCCCAACACGGGGCGGGAAGCCAAACCTTCAATGAGGTCTTCGGCGTAACCCGCAACCCGTGGAACCCCGACATGACACCCGGAGGATCAAGCGGCGGAGCAGCAGTGGCCGTCGCCACGGGTATGTGCGCGCTCGCCGATGGCTCCGACTACGGCGCATCGCTGCGCAACCCCGCATCGTTCACCAACACGGTCGGATTCAGGCCGTCCCCGGGCCGGATTCCGTCCTGGCCAACCCGCGACGCGTGGTGGACCCAGTCCGTGCAGGGTCCGATGGCACGTACCGTCGAGGACATCAGCCTGTTCATGGCAGCGGTCGCAGGACCCGACGAACGCATCCCCGTTTCGATCGAACAGGACCCCCGTCTTTTCGCCGCTCCACTTGCCGCAGATTGGAAGGGCATCCCGCTGGCATGGTCAGACGACCTCGGAGGACTCCCCATCGACCCGATCGTGACCGAGACGCTTCGGCCGGCTCGCACGATTCTCGATGAGATCGGATTCGCGGTATCGGATGCGTGCCCTGACTTCCGTGGCGCCGAGGAGTCCTTCAAGGTGTGGCGTGGGTACTGGTTCGCAAAGAACTTCGGCGCCACCGTCGATCGACATCCCGAACTCCACAAGGAGACCATCCATTGGAACGTCGACTACGGTCGCTCACTCACGGCAGACGACCTCGGCAAAGCGATCGAAACCCGTACCAAACTCAGGCAGCGAGTGGTCGAGTTCCTGGATGAGCACCGTTTTCTCGCCATTCCCACCGTGTCGGTCCCTCCATTCGGCATCGACAGGGAGTACCCAACCGAGGTCAACGGGGTCGAGATGGACAACTACACGTCGTGGTTCGCCACCTGCTACTACATCTCCGTGTGTGAGCTTCCCGCCATCTCGGTACCAGCCGGCTTCACTCCGGACGGACTCCCGGTGGGTCTCCAGATCGTCGGCCGTCACCATGCCGATCTCGATGTTCTTCGGGCCGCATTCGCATTCCAACAGGCAACGGAGTGGTGGAAGCGGCGCCCACCGCTCCTCTCCCCATCCGACTGACGCGGCGAAGGTCCGACGCCTAGCGCTCGAACCACATGAGGCCGAGCACGAATCCCGGCGCCACTTCGATCTCTCGTTCGAGCCGTGCGCCCATGGCCGCGTAGAAGTCCTTGGCCATGGGATCAGAGACGATCCGCAGGGGTCGCGATGGCTCGACGCGGGCGACCACATCGTCCCACAGCCTGCGCCCATTGCCACGACCGATGTACTCGGGCTCGAGGAACATGTACTTCAGTTCGTCGTATTCATCGTGATACTCGAGACCGTAGAACCCAACGGTCGCCTCATCATCGACGAGAACCCGGACAACGTTGTGCTCGACGTAGTCCGACGTGACGCGGTCCTCGGCAATGACCTGTTCGACGAGGGCGGGGAAGTTCTCGGGATGACCCCAGTGGCCCAAGGACCGCACGAAGAGCTCGGTCAGGCTGTCCGCTTCGCTCGGATCGGCATCTCGCATGCGCATGGTTGGATGCTAACGAGCGACATCCGATCGGGCCCGCGACGGCCCGTGCCCACCGCTACTCGGACTGGAACGGTCGAACCTCAACGGGGTTCTGGCATGCTGCGGATGCCTCCTTGGCAAGGGCAAGCGCAGCGTCGAGGTCGGCTGCCTCGATCACCCAGAAGCCCCCGATCTGTTCCTTCGTCTCCACGAACGGTCCATCGGTGATGATGTACTCGCCTTTCTTGGCCTCGACGACCGTGGCCGTGGATGGCTCGTGCAAGCCTCCGGCAAACACCCAGGCACCGCTGTTCTGCAGTTTCTGGTTGAAGACGTCGACATCGGCATAGGCCTGTCGTATCTCGTCCTCGGTCATGTCCGATGTGTCTTCACCGCCGTACACGGCGAACAGGTACTGGGTCATGTCGTTCCTCCTTGGTGGCTCCATTGTGGACCCTTCATGACAACGACGAAACCCATGACACGATCTCGACATCTTCTTGCCATCATCTTGGGACACCCGACCTGGCGCAACCGACCAGATCCCGCGAACCGTACGGGTACGATGCGCCGATGCCATCGATCGAGCGGCCTGCCATGGCCGATTATGGGGTGCCGACCGACGACCTGTCGGGTGCGTTGCCATGGTCGTGGGCGGAGGAACGCCTCGCAGAATCGCGCAACTTCTGGGTCGTGACCGTCGATCCCCACGGACGGCCGCACGCAACACCGGTGTGGGGTGTGTGGTTCGATGACCGTTTCTGGTTCTCGGCGGCTCCGACCTCGCTCAAGGTCCGCAACATCGAGTCGAACACCCACGTGGTCATCATGACCGAGGACACGGTGAACGTCGTTTCGGTCGAAGGCACCGCCGAGCGCGTCGAACCAAGGCAGGATGTCGCCGACGCCTGGGCCGCCCGCTACGAGACGGATTCCGCGAAACGAGCCGAGCTCGCATCCTTCATGATGCAAGGAGCCTTCTTCGAGGTCACACCCATCAAGGCGTTCGGTCTCATCGAGACAGCTGAACAGTTCTCATCGAGCGCCACCCGCTGGGTCTGGTGAGGTACGGGAGCATCTGACAACAGGCGGCGAGCCCGATCACGGCGCCCACACGACGGTGTCGGGATTGAACTGGCTCCATGCGAACCAGAACGCCTCGTGGCCCACCGCCTCGGTGCCGTCATCACGAACGGCCCGGACCCCTGAGCCGTCGGGTACGAGTTCGATGCCGAGCAATCTGACGGAACCACCGCCATCGATCACCGCCCTTGCCTGGACGACCGGAAAGGCAACCGGGGTTCCATCGCCGGCAAAGACGCCGAAGACCTTGTCCTGCGTGTCAAGGCGTTGGTCCACCGCGCCGATGGGAAAGATCGGTCCGTTGTCGTCACGTCCTCCGAGGGGGTCCTTGACATACGCCCTGCCCACGCCACCGTCCTCGGCAACGATCGTGGTGTCAGGGTGGGCAGCCCTCCAGTCCCGCCACGTCGACGTCGTGACCGATGTCTGCTCCAACACGACGCCCAGTTCACGCAGCGGTCCTGCGATCGCCCTTCCGGTGAATGTGTCGATCACCGACCATGTGACGAGGTCGTACGTCACCTTGTTCGAACGCGACAGCAAGCCCGACGTCCTCAGCACCGCCGTGTCGTCACCGGGCAATCCATCCGTGAAGTATGCCTGTGCACTGCCACACAGGGTGCAGTACGGGAGCGCGATGCGCCGCCCACCGACGGTGTCGTTCACCATCTCGTGGACCTCCATGATGTTCTTCGGATAGGCCCTGGATTCGCCGTTGATGGTGACACCGAAGACGAGGGCATCATCGTCGTACCACGACCCTCCGGCGGAATCCGTGACGGCAGGATCGTCCAGCGCAGGGATGCAGCCCGCTGGACAGCCAACCGGAGTCCCGAGGGGTCGATCGTCTATCAGGACGCCACCCCAATTCAGCAGCCTCCAGTCGATCTCGGCGCCGGGATCGTCGAACAGCCGGGCCCATCTCGGTTCGATCACCAACAAGAGCTGCTGTTTCCAGTTCTCGTACCCATCGATGGCTGGCAGGTCCCATGCGATGAGGTGGTCGACCATCGATTGGGTGATACTCCGCGCGGTGACGGGGTCGTCATACAGGTTGGTACCGGTGAGGTTCGCAACCGCTTCGATGGCCCTATTGCGCTCGACGCTTGACCCGAGCACCCGCAGCAGGTCGGACAGCAGCCATGCCGCCCTCGCATCGCGGGACCGCTCGATGCCCACGATGGCGTCGAAGTCCACACCCAAGCCGGCCGTGATCCCACCGAACAGGACATCGACGTGCCGGACGAGTTCCTCGCTCGGTGGCCCGTCGGGTACCGACGGCGGCGAAGGGAACTCGTACCCGTACTGATTGCGGAGGGTCGCTGATTCCGATGGGGGGATGACCGTCCCGTCAACTCCGGGGGCCGCACGTTGGGGTGCAATCGAAGTCGACGTGGTCGTGGCCGTTCCGGATCCCGAACAAGCTGGCGCCACGACCAGGGCAAACGTGACGATGTACAGGCGGGTTCGGTGCACCAGGCAAGGCTACGTGGCCGCGTCCGGCATGGGCGCGGTGGCAATGAATCGTTCACAATCGGACCCCCTATTCCGCCGGGGGGAGCGCCGACTCGTCGCGGAACACCTCCCGCGTCGGACACATTCGGTGGGCGGAACACGTTCCCTTGATTCGTCGTTACCGTTACGTCCCATGACCGACTCGACCGTCACCACCTGCTACCGCCATCCTGACCGCATCACCGGTCTGGCTTGCAGTACGTGTGACAAACCGATCTGTGTCGAATGCTCCAACGACGCAGCCGTGGGCCAGAAGTGTCCCGACTGTGCGCGCACCGATCCACGCGCCCGAGTGGTCACCGGCCGACAGGTCCTCGGACGGCCCTCCTTCGCCACGACGCCTGTTTCGATGGGGATCATCTCTGTCACCGTGGCTGTATTCGCCATGGGCTTCCTTGCCCCCGACCTCGAGGCAACCCTGTATCAACTGCTGGCTCTTGTCCGAGCGCCCGGGGCGATCATCGGTGGAGAGATTGTCGAGCCGTCGGTCTACCGCATCTTCACGGTCGCTTTGGTCCACGGCGGACTGATGCACATCCTGTTCAACATGTATGCGTTGTACCTGTTCGGTCCACGACTCGAACAGCAGGTCGGTGGGGCCGCGTTCGCCTCTTTGTACGTGGCTTCGGCAGGGGCAGGCGGACTGTTCTCCATGGCCTTCGGTGGTGACGGCGGATGGTCGGTCGGCGCCTCCGGGGCGATCTTCGGTCTCTTCGGTGCGTGGATGTTCGTTGCCTGGAAGATGCGGCATTCTCCCGGTGGACGCGCGATGTTCAACCAGCTCGGTGTGCTGATGGCCATCAACATTGCCCTGCCGTTCCTCGTTCCCGGCATCGACTGGCTCGGCCACTTCGGTGGCTTCGTCGCCGGTGTCGCCATCGCCGGGCTGTGGTCGGTGTTCGCCGTCGGCAATGCCAAGGCGAGAGCGATCCGAACAGCGATCGGTGTCGGGGCGATCGTCGCCATCGTCGGCGCCTCATTGCTTGTGATATGACCCACCCCGGAGTGTGGGTACACTCGCCCTCGTGACCGAACAACCCTTGGTTACCCCGACGCTTGACCGCCCAGGCGAAGCCTGTGGCGTGTTCGGGGCAATCGGAGACGACATCCAAGCTGCCCGGCTGGCCTACTTCGGACTCTTCGCACTGCAGCACCGTGGCCAGGAGAGCGCGGGCATCGCGGTCAGCGACGGTGACAATCTCACCGTATACAAGGACCTCGGCCTCGTCGCCCAGGTCTTCGATGAGACCACGCTCGCCGGGCTTCCCGGGTCACTGGCAATCGGGCACACGCGGTACTCCACGACCGGGTCCAACAGTTGGGAGAACTCACAGCCCGTGTTCAGGCATCTCGGGAGCAACGGCATAGCCCTTGCCCACAACGGCAACCTCACCAACACGGCTGCGCTTGCCGGTGCCAACGACGCCAACGGAGCCAGCACGGACTCCGAACTCATGACCGACGCCATCGGGAAAGCGATCACCGCTGACGGCCTGACGCTCGAAGATGCCCTCGCCCGGGTGCTCCCGACCTTCGAGGGTGCGTTCTCACTCGCAGTCATGGATCGCTCGACGCTGGTCGGCGTGCGCGATCCGCACGGTTTCCGACCGTTGTGCCTCGGACGGCTGAACGGAAGCTGGATCGTTGCATCCGAGACCGCAGCGCTGGATATCCTCGGTGCCGAGGTCGTGCGCCAGATCGCCCCCGGCGAGATGGTCGTGATCACCAAGGAGGACGGACCACGATCGGTGTTCCCGTTCGCCGAAGCAACATCCCACCTGTGTGTGTTCGAGTTCGTGTACTTCGCTCGACCTGATTCGACGCTCCTGGGGCAGACGATCCATACGACCCGCCAGCGCATGGGCCGCCTTCTCGCCGAACAGGCACCGGTCGTGGCCGATATCACCGTTCCGGTGCCCGAGTCGGGTATTCCTGCCGCACAGGGATTCGCCGCCGTTTCAGGTATCCCATATGTGGATGGCCTGGTGAAGAACCGCTACATCGGGCGGACCTTCATCGAGCCTGCACAGTCGATGCGCGAGCGTGGCGTGCGGATGAAGCTCAACGCGATGCCGGGTGTCATCGACGGCAAGCGGGTAGTGCTCGTCGATGACTCCATCGTGCGCGGCTCGACGACCCAACAGCTCGTTGCAATGGTGCGCGAAGCGGGGGCAACGGAGGTGCATCTGCGCATCTCGTCGCCGCCGTACCGGTGGCCATGCTTCTACGGCATGGACACGGGCGAGCGCTCGACCTTGCTCGCAGCGGAGCGAACCGTCGACGAGATCGCCGAGCATCTGGAAGTCGATTCGCTCGTGTACCTCGAACTCGACAACCTCATTGAGTCGACGGGCGCGGCTGCCGATTCCTTCTGTACGGCATGCCTGAGCGGCAATTATCCGACGGATGTGCCATTGTCCGACAGCAAGTTCCTGCTCGAGACCACACCATGACGAGCAGCTATGAGGCATCGGGAGTGAACCTGGACGCTGCAGAAGAACTCATCGAACGAATCGGATGGCGGGTCACCGCCACTTGGACCGAAGATGTCGTCGGCGATTTCGGTGGATTCGCCGCGGGTCTCCAGATCCCTGCGGGGTTCGTATCCCCCGTTCTCATGATGTCGACCGATGGCGTGGGAACAAAGGCGGAACTTGCTCGACAGGCCGGTCTGATCGATGGGCTCGGGTTCGACGTCGTCGCCATGGTTGCCGATGACCTTGCCGCTGCGGGTGCGACACCGATCGCCCTGACTGACTATGTGGCGGTCGGCGAGTTGGACGTCGACACCGTTGCCACACTCATCGAGTCGATCTGTGACGCGTGCAGCGACACTGATATCGCACTCCTCGGTGGCGAGACGGCTGAACATCCGGGCGTCATGGGCCGGGGCCAGTTCGATGTCTCAGCGACAGCACTCGGGATCGTCGAGCTCGGGGAGGAGATCGATCCCTCGACCGTCGGGCCGGGCGATGTCATTGTCGGGATCAAGAGCCCGAACATCCGGTCGAACGGGTTTTCGCTGGTGCGGGCCATCGTCGCTCAGCACCTCGACCTCGACGATGACTTCCCGGATACGACGGTGAACACGGCCGAAGTCCTGCTCCAGCCATCGATCATTTATGCACCGGCGGTGATCAACCTGCTGGCGCGCACCAAGCCGCACGGCCTTGCCCATATCACCGGTGGCGGATTGCCGGGAAACATCGTTCGTGTACTGCCGGAGGGATCACGGGCTGTCATCGATCGATCGACATGGGAGATACCCCATGTCTTCACCGTCCTCCAGCGGCTCGGTTCGGTTCCGACGTCGGAGATGTTCCGCACGTTCAACATGGGGATCGGCTTCGCAGCCATCGTCGCAGCCGACGACGTCGACCGGACCCTCAAGGCGATGGAAACCTCAGAGATGGACGCAGCGGTGATCGGGACCATCGAAGCCGGCACCCGCGGTGTCGAACTCGCCTGAGTCCGCACCTTCTGACCTGAGATCCGGACATACCCGGTCGCATCGGCAACGCAACACAGCCTCGGTAGGCTCGGAGTAGATGGAAATCGCACTGTTCCTGACAGCCATCCTGATCGGCGGCCTGACGCTTGGCTCCGTCGCACGGCTGCTTGTGCCGGGAACCCAACGATTCTCCCTTTCGACGACGACCCTCGTCGGCATTGCAGGAGCAGCGGTCGGGAGCGCGCTGGTCAACCTGGTCGATCCGGATACATCCCTGACCGAAACGGGTTTCGCGACTGCTGTCGGTGCCCTGATCGGATCCGTCATCGTGCTTGGCATCCTCGTTCTCATAACCCGCCGGTTCGAAACCGACCTCCCATCACCGCGGCCAACGGCAGCTGACCTCGTTGCTGGGGGTGAATCCGCAGGCATCGAGTTCAAGTCGACAGCGCGCACCAACCTCCACACGGGCGCTCGCGACGACGCCATCGAGCTTGCGGTTGCCAAGACCGTCGCGGGTTTTCTGAACGGCCAAGGCGGCGTTCTGATCATCGGCGTGGATGACTCAGGCGCTCCCGTCGGACTCGACAAGGATCTCGGCCTCATGAAGCAACCTGACCACGACCGCTACGAGCTGTGGCTCAACGATTATCTTGAGAGCACGCTCGGCAAACCGTCCCTTGCGTTCATCTCGACAACATTTGAACAAGTGCGCGGCACCGATGTGGTGGCCGTGCACGTGAGACCGGCAGACGCCCCTGTGTTCCTCAACGAACCCGGGGGGCACAGAACCGCAGACTTCTATGTCCGCATGGGAAACTCGACACGCAAGCTATTGACCGACGAATTCGCCAAATACCGACCATCGAGGTGGAAATGACCGACGCAAGCCAATACCCGGTGGACTTCATCTGCCCTGTCGACGACGAAGAACGCTCTCGTGGCATCGCCGCCCTCGGGGTGCTCATGATCAAGGTGGTGCTGCTGGTGCCGCACATCCTCCTCCTCGCGCTGTACGCCGTCGCCGTCCAGGTGATCGTGTGGATCGGCTACTGGTACATCCTGTTCACGGGGGGCAAGCCGTTTTGGGTCGAGAACCACGAGCTGATCTACCTCGAGTGGATCAGCAGGACGTTTGCGTGGTTCACATCGGCGACGGATGCCTATCCGACATTCGGAACCGATGAGAACCATCCGGCACAGGTCGAGGTGGTTGAGGCACCCGAACCCCAGAGCAAGCTCCTCGCGGTCCTCGGCATCATCGGCATCCGCGCCGTGATGGCCCTTCCCCACCTGTTCGTGCTGCTGTGGCTCAGTCTCGGAACGCTCGTAGCCGCCTGGGTCGGGTTCGTCGTGATTCTCGTGACCGGCTCGCTACCGCTGACGTTGCACCTGTATTTCATCGGGTTCCATCGGCTGTGGGCACGCACATGGGCATGGATCGCCGCCCTGACGGACGAGTATCCGCCACTCTCGCTCAAGGCTTGACACGAACGAGGGTCACGCCGGCTCTCCGTCGGCGCGACCCTCGTGACTCGTGACGCTCGGTGGGCCATCACACGTCGACGACCACCTGATCCTTCTTCCTCGGCGTCATGAGACGGATGATGAGCCAGATCACGATCGCAAGGATTCCGAGCGGGATGATCACCGCCGTCGCAACGATCAGGAACGCCACCGTTGCGAGGAGCACTTCTCCAGCCTGCTCGAACGCTTCCGCTATCGGACCGGGCTCGGTGTTGTCCGGCACGATCGGGGCAACGGCGTCGGGAACCTCGGTCAAACCGACTGTCAACGTGGCAAACGCCGTACGACCGTCGAGGTACCGCAGGCGCCCCTCGATCTGCTCGATGTTGAGCAGCACATCCTGCATCCGTGACTGAATCGTGACAAGGTCCTCGATCGTCTCTGCCCGGGTGAGCAGGTTCGTATAGAACGCCTCCTGTTGCTCCCAGTAGTTGAGGCGACCCTCAAGATCGACGTACTCCTCGGTGACGTCCTGACTCGACAGAGATGACGACACCCTTGCGCCGAGCCGTTCGACCCGGTCCACGGCATCCTCGAATCGGTCGCTCGGCACCTTGAGCGTGAACCAGCCGACGGCATACCGATTGTCACCGTGCTCCTCGACATGGCTCTCGCCCGACGCGACATACCCACCAAACTCAGCAGCAATGGCTCTCAGCTCCGCACCCTTGGCATCAAACGAGCCTTCGTCGATGCGCACATCGATCCGGCCATCGCGGATCACCTTGGCGTCGATCGCCGTTGGTCCGATGTTCTGGAAGACGATCGACCCGTCGGCGGCGAACCTCGCCACCTGACCTTCGACCCCGACCGCGTCGTCGCCACCGACACCAGGCGACAAGGCCTGGCCGGATTCTCCCGAGTCGTACTCCTTGGATCCGATGTCGGGTCCGGTCGTCGGTTCGACCGGTCCGGCGTCGTCGCTGCCGGAACAGGCCGCAACGGTCATCGCCGTGACAACCAACAACAGGACGATCCTCCACACCCCTCGTGCACTGTTTCTTTCATTGCTCATGATTCTCTCCCTTGGGGCCGACTGACGCCGACTCGTTCGTACGACGCCTGTATCGGGGTGATCGGTTCCATCGACGCCGCTAGCCTCGGTGCCATGGATGCGCCAAACGGGCCGGAATCGGCCGTCCTCTCCATCGAGATCAGCGATCATGTCGCGATTGTCTGGCTCGACCGCGCCGATCAGAGAAACGCGTTCGCACATGAGTTCTGGGACGATCTGCCCGAGGTCATGGATTACCTCGGATCCACCGATGAGGTCCGAGTGGTCGTGATCGCGGCACGCGGTCCGGCGTTCTCGGTCGGCATCGATCTCAAGGCGTTCGGTCCCACGTTCATGGCTGACGCCGCCTCGGTGGCAGCCCGGATGTCGCTGTACGAGTCGGTGAAACGACTCCAGCACACGTTCTCGTCGATCGCTGACAACCCGAAGCCCGTGATCGCGGCAATACATGGCTATTGCCTCGGAGCAGGCGTCGACCTCATCACGGCCTGCGATGTCAGATTCGCCGCAGCCGATGCCGTCTTCTCGGTGCGCGAGACGCAGATCGGGATGGTCGCCGACCTCGGCACGATCCAGAGACTCCCCAAGATCATCAATCCGGGTGCCGTCGCCGACCTCGTGTATTCGGGACGGGACTTCGACGCGGCTGAGGCACTCGCGTTGGGCTTGGTCACCCGCGTGACCGACGATGCCGCGTCGGTACAGGAGGCTGCTTTGGCGCTCGCACGACAGATCGCATCGAATTCGCCGCTCGCGGTGCAGGGGTCCAAAGCAGTGCTTCGAGCCGGCCAAGGTCGCTCGGTCGAGGAGGCACTTGACTACGTCGCCCTGTGGAACTCGAGCTTCATCACTTCAAACGACTTCAAGGAGTCCGTCGCAGCCTTCATCGAAAAGCGGGATCCCGACTACACGGGTACCTGAAGATCCTCGTGCATGGCCTGTCCGTCCTGCAAGTGACCGGTTATCATCGCACCATGCTGTGTGCACCTCGCAACGATCGTCGACACCTCTTCGCCGCCCCGTAGGCGCGGTTTGCCCGCTGCTCGAACGACGATTTTCCAGGAGAAGCCCATGACAGATCTACAACACAGGTTCCACGACATCATCGCCCCCGTGATCGGATTCGACACCGAGGTCGAGATCATTGACGGCAAAGGAAGTTGGGTAACCGACGCCGACGGCAAGCAGTACCTCGACTTCGCGTGCGGCATCGCCGTCACCAACCTCGGGCACAGGCCCGACAACGTCGTCGCCGCCGCGCAAGCACAACTGAACAAACTGTGGCACGCGGGTGGCGCGTTCCTCTATGAGCCGCTGGTCACGGCGGCCGAGAAGATCGTCGACATCGCACCCGACGGCATCGACAAGGTGTTCTTCATGAACTCGGGAGCCGAGGCCGTCGAAGCCTCGATCAAACTTGCCCGCAAGGTGACCGGCCGCCAGGGCGTGATCACGTTCAGGGGTGGGTTCCATGGCCGAACGATGGGCTCGGTGACCTACACCACCTCGAAGGCCAAGTATCGCCAGGGCTATCACCCGTTGCTGCCATCGACCTTCGTGGTTCCCTATCCCCACCCATTCGGCTGGGGTATGAGCCAGGACGAGGCCAATGCGTACGCGTTGCGTGAACTCGAGTTCAAGTTCCGCCATGAGGTCACACCCGGCGAGATCGCGGCCTTCCTGATCGAGCCGATGCAAGGAGAGGGTGGCTATTACCCCGCATCCAAGCAATTCCTCGATGCCATCCGTTCGATCGCCGACGAGCACGGCATCCTCCTGATCATGGATGAGGTGCAAACAGGATTCGGACGGACCGGGGATTGGTTCACCAGCCAGGTGTACGACGTACGGCCCGATGTCTTGGTCATGGGGAAGGCAATCGCAAACGGGCTGCCGCTGTCAGCCGTCGGTGCTTCGAGCGAGCTGTTGGACCAATGGCCCACAGGGAGTCACGGCACGACCTTCGGTGGCAACCCCGTCTCGTGTGCTGCGTCGGCTGCGACGGTGGACGAACTGCACGATGTGATACCGACGGTCAGCAGGACATCGGAGCATGCGTTCCGTCGCTGGAACGAACTCAAGGACAAACACCACACGATCGGTGATGTCCGCGGACTCGGGTTGATGATCGGCATCGATCTCGTGACGAAGGACGGACAACCGAATCCCGAGGCGTTCACGGCGGTCGATGCCCACGCCCAGGAGGCGGGCATGTTCATCCTCAACTGTGGTCCCGACGGCAACATCATCCGATTCATCCCGCCACTGACGGTTTCCGATGAGGACCTCGATCGTGGGATCGACATCCTCGCCGACGGCATCAGGGCGTACGAAGCAAGCTGAATCCGACGCCACCGGTGTCTGGGGCATGATGGTGCAACCGGGACCAGGAACGACCGGCGACACCGATCAGGACAAGCAAAAGGGCGGGACCACGAATGGTCCCGCCCTTTCTGCGATCTTCTCCTGACCTATTCCTCGGTCGAGAGGACGCCGCGCAGGCGTGGGTACCGCACCGGACGATGGGTGTGGCAGAACTCGGCCCGGTTGTACTTCGACAACAGGGTCGTGCATTCATCGACAGCGCAGGTGCGGTCTTCGTCGTACGTCTTGGGGCGACGTGACCGACCCTTGGGCCGTGATGCTTTCAGAATGTCAGACAT